>SXHS01000314.1 GCA_005773145.1 Planctomycetaceae bacterium
AAGCGTGAAACGCGCGTGCCATCCTCCAAGGTCGGGCCCTCACCTTTCCGATTCAGGACGTAGCACACGTAGCAATAGCGGTTGGTGGCGAACTGGGGATGAAAGGTAAGCCCATAGAACGAGTCGAATTCCCTATCCAGATCACGTTTTACTACCAAGTCCCTGAGGCTTAACATCGTGTCGGACGCCTCGACGGCGTCCTGAATCGGAAAGGAGACAATCGTTCCATCGCGCTGTGCGACAAAAAGCCGCGACATGCCCGGAGCACTAGCAACAACCGTCGGCGCGGTAAATTGCAGCTTGGGAAAGGCCCTTACCACGCGATAAGGCGGTGGTGGTTCCGGGGTGCCGGAAATGCGGGATGTCGTCCACTCCGGCCGTCGCCCCGAAGGATGGGACGCCGCTGCATTGGGCTCTGCGGCCTGACCGTTGCCGACGGGGGTTACAACCTGGCAGAGTATGCAGAATACGGCCAGAATCTGAACTACGGTTCGCGCGCTCGCAAAATCAAAATCTCGTACCGGGATCGTGTTCGGGCAGATGGGCCAAGTACTATCGTGGCGGGTGGTCATGCGCGGGGGTTCCTGAGTGCGGGCTCGCTGCCGGCCCAATGATTCCAGGCGGCATCGGTAGCGGAGCACGAATGGCGGTTGCTCCCCAGTTTAGTTCGCCCTGTTCACGGTGGCAATCAGAGCCGTCCTGTGCGGCGAAGCCTAAGACGCAGAGGGGTCTTCATGTGCGGCTGAGATCAGACGTTCCGCGCCTAAGGCAAAAAGTTGTTCGGCGGCCTGGCGGCCCAGTGAAGCGGCCTCCATGAGCGGGCCGGAAACATGGACATCCAGGCGTTGCTGGCCGTCGGCGCTCAGGACGACCGCGCTGAGTTGCAGTTGCGTGTCACGTGGGATGGCGTCCGTCTCTGATGCTGGCGTGGTTGCTTCGACACGGGCCCATGCGCCCACGGGGGCCAGGCAGCCGGCACGCAATGCCCCCAGGAGCGTCCGTTCGGCAAGCACCGACTGCCGCGAGATCGGGTCCTCGAGAACCGCCAAACACTCTCGGACCTCGGCCGCATCCTCGCGGCATTCGATGGCCAAGGCCCCCTGGCCAACGGCGGGGAGCAGTAGGTCCATGGGGATGATCTGGCTCCCCTCGGGCATGATTCCAAGTCGCCGCAAGCCAGCCTCGGCCAGGACGATGGCGTCGTATTCGCCGGCGCTCAGTTTCCGTAGACGCGTATCCACGTTGCCACGAATATCAAGCATCCGTAAGTCACCGCGATGGTGCAGCAACTGGGCCTGCCGGCGTGGACTACCGGTGCCAATTTGGGCGTTGGCTGGCAATCCATCCAATCCGCCCGCTGAACGTGAGATGATTACGTCGCGGACCGACTCACGTTTGGGAACGGCGGCCAGGCATAGGCCATCGATAGGATGGGTGGGGAGATCCTTCAAGCTGTGTACGGCCAGATCGATCTCATCGTTCAGCAGGGCTAATTGGATCGCCTTGGTAAACAGTCCCACGCCACCGAAGGCACGCAGGGACGCCGATTGGTCATCTCCTTGAGTGGTGATTGGCACAATTTGTGTCGCGATTCCATGCGCACGCAGCTGCGTGGCGGCCCAATCCGCCTGCCAGCGGGCCAAGGGGCTGTTTCTAGTGCCCAGGCGAAGTGAATCAGCCATGTGTCATGGTTCAACGTTGTGTCGCGATTCGAACGAAAACGATACGGTGTGCCGATCGGTAGGCTGCGGGGCTGCGCGGTGTGTCCCAACTGTTCCCTATTGTTGCACGGCTCCCCAAGCCGTGCAACTCTCGACTCGGAGCGTCGCACGACGATCTGGGGAAGAAATCTTGCAGGCCATCGGAATTTTTTACCGCTTTCGCACTCGGTCCATTCGCACGACAGTAACTAACTCGGCGGCAGGGCGCGAGCCACAGCTGCCACGGTAACTTGGCTTGCGCCTGCTTGACGTAGATTGCGCACGGCCTCGTTGGCAGACGCACCGGTCGTCACGATGTCGTCGATCAGTAGAACATGGCAACCGCTCAGATCACAATCGGGGCGGATTGCCAGGGCGTGGTGCAAGTTCTTTCGTCTTTCGGTCGGGGGCAAGAGACTCTGTTTTCTCGTTCGTTTACAAACCGTTAAAATATGAGGGACGCAGGGAATGGATAGCTGAAACGCCATGGTTTCCGCCAAGACTTCGGGCGTGTTGATGCCGCGCATGATTCGTCGCATCCAATGCATGGGCATCGGTACAACGGCATCGGGCACGTGGTCGATCAATTCCCGTCGCGCCTTGTCGGCCAACAGGATTCCAACGGCAGTCGCCAGTCCCTGTTCGTTGGCGTGCTTCATGCGAACCACGGCGGTTTGCAGGGGGCCACGATAGCTCCCCAAGGTGACCATGCGATCCCACCGTACCGATTCGCGTCGACAGCGGGGGCATTGGGTCGGGTCGGTGAGGAGATTGGGTAGTAAGCTACCGCATCGGGTGCAAAGATGTTCCGGCCGTGCGGAGAATTCTTGATAACAGGCATCACACCAACGCGTGTCACTTTCGGCCTGTTGGAGCGCGGCTTGGCAAAACGCACAAGCGGGGGGGAAAATCAACTGCAGGGATGCCTCGCGACAATGTTGCCAGGCCCGATAGGATCGGTGCCACCAGGGGGTGCTAGCGGCGCGTCGCAGGGAACCCAACATGATCCCATGTGTACCATATTCCCCGCATGTCGTCTGCCATGTGCCGATCCGTGGGAACCGTTCTTTACCCAGTTTCGCGATTTTGCTATCCCACGCGATTGGGGAGGTGGGGCCACTAGTGGGGCCACTGCCAGTGGGCCGATGCCGCCTTTCGGCCCGCACTCGGCGGGGCCGGTCCGAAACGAGGGGCCTAGTGATGCAATTGATCGATCGCTATCTGGTTTCGACCTACGTCAAGGTCTTCTTCGTCTGCTTCATTAGTCTGCTTGGTATCTACTGCGTTTACGACTTCGTGGAGAACTTGCCAGAGTTTCTCGAACAATCCGGTTCCGGTGAGGGGTTGGTCCGACAGCTCGTGACCCATTACGGCGCGAGGTTGCCGCTGTTTTTTGATCAGACGAGCCACGTGATCGCGCTCATC
Source organism: Planctomycetaceae bacterium (assembly GCA_005773145.1). Lineage (GTDB taxonomy): Bacteria > Planctomycetota > Planctomycetia > Pirellulales > Pirellulaceae > SXHS01. Next base: position 3,126 of record SXHS01000314.1, read on the forward strand.
GCCTCCGTTTTTGTGATCACGGGCCTGTATCGGTACCAAGAAATCTATGCGCTCATGGCGGCAGGCATTTCCCAGGCACGTATCGTCCGCCCCCTTCTCGTGGTGACGCTTGCCGTAAGCCTTTTGGCTGCCGCGAACCGCGAATTCGGATTGCCGGCGATTCGCGAACAGCTAATGAGCGATCCCCGTGATCTGGCTGGCCGAGGTCGCAAGTTGGTGCCGGGATACGACCACGAAACAGGGGTCTATATTGGCGGGCAGTGGGTCTACCTGGACTCGCGACGGATTGCCAAGCCGAATTTCCGACTCCCGGTGCCGCTCCCCAACATCGGCAGTAACAAATTGGCGGCCGAGGAGGCGCAGTACCAAGCGGCCAACGAGCAGCACGCTGGCGGTTACTTGCTACGAGGTGTCGTGAATCCTGTCCGCCTGGCCGATTTACCCTCGTGCGACGTGCAAGGCGTTCGACTTGTGACCATGCCGCGCGATGCTTCTTGGTTGCAGCCGGACCAATGTTTCGTGGCCAGCAATTTGTCGGTTGAATATCTGACCAAGGACCTTCAAGCCAGCCAATTTGCGTCCATGCGTGAATTGTTGGGCGGAATGGGAAATGCCAGTTTTCGCGCGGGACTGGGGAGTCGCGTGCAGCTGCATGCACGACTGCTGCAGCCGGTCTTGGACATGCTGTTATTTTTCTTGGGGGTACCCACCGTCCTAGGGCAGGGGGCCAGGAACGCATTTGTTGCGGTCGGAGTCAGCACGCTCATCGTGCTCATCTATTTCTTGGTCATTTTGGCTTGTCATGGCCTGGGCGCCCATGCGGTCCTCAGCCCCGCCTTGGCGGCCTGGGCACCTTTGCTGCTGTTCGTTCCCTGGGCCGGATGGTGTGCCCAGCCCCTATTGCGCTAGTTGGTGTTGGGATCAGTCAGCCTCGGGCCCCTGGCTGACTTGTGTGGTACGATGCAGTGCGTGCTTGGGGTACTGCGTTTGCCTTTTTACTCCCCGCTGCGGAACTCTTGACCCGGTCCGGTGTTGGATCCGCTGGGGGACCTGCCACGTGTGGTTGGTGGGCCTGTTGGACTTTGACGACTCGGCAATTCAGAAATTCCAAGGAGCGAGCGATGACGACCCGTGAAGTTTTGCGATCGTGGACCAACGGTCTTGGGGCCAAGGGCGCGGTTTGGGGGGGGTGTTTGGCCTTGGTTGCCGTCGCGTATGCGATATCGGGGCCGCGCGAGCGACCAACTGATATGCCGATGTTGGATCCGACCTGGGCCGCTAAGCCGGTCTCCTGGGTGGATCGAGATGACCCGAACGAAGAGGGCAACGAGTTTGATCGTGATGACCGAGCGACGTCGGATCAAGCGGAGGAAACCTGGGGTACTCGGGGCGACGTCGACGCGGCGGTCGAGGGTGATTTCGCGGCGGAGTTCCCCCATGAAGAGTCCCTAGGCGATTTTCATGGTGCAGGTGAAGGACCGGTGATGTTCGTCGCCAAAGAGGATGACCAGGACGAAGACGAGGACGAAGAGGCCGATAGCGATGAGGCGCGGGACCGGAAGCGGGGCCGACATGCGCATTCCGGGCCGCCGGGATTTCATTGGCACGAGGCGCGGCCAGCGCATCGGGCGCATCAGGGCGGCGGACGCGGGCCCAAGCATTGCGATGCCTGTGACCGACGACGCAGCGACGGGCCCAGTGGTGAGTGTGATGCTTGCGCCAAGCGACGCGGTGACGGGCCCGGCCATCCGGGGCACGGCATGCATCATCGGCCGATGGGACCCCCTCCGGGCGCCGCGTGGGGCGGCGGCTTTGGTCGGGGCCCGCATGGACGTGGCGGCTTTGCGGCCGCACGACATGGACATCCTGGATTCGGTCCCGGTCCGGGTATGCCGGTGGATGGTCCCCAGGCGCGCCTGATGCACCTACAACGCGCGGCGCGCCATCTGAATGCGGCCGGTATGAAAGAACTGTCCGAGCAAGTGCGTGGCGAATTGGAGAAGGCGAGACAGGAAGCCGTCTCACAGTCGCCGCGTGGGGAGCAGATGCAGCAGCGGTTGGATCAGCTCCACCAGGATGTGGAAAAGCTCCATGGGCTCATCGAGCGTCTTGCCGGGTTGCTGCCCAAGGTCTCGGTGACGGAGCCGGCGGGTGACCAGCCGGCTCAACCAACTGGCGATCCGTTTACTGAACCGGAGCAGGCTGTGGCCGGTACGGTCGACTCAGCAACGGAGCCGTCGCCGGACGCAGAGTCTGATGGTCCCGACTCATGATTTGCCGTATCGACATCCGATTTACTCCCTAATTTCATGATACCAAGAAATGGGCGGTTTTTCCGGGAAAACCGCCCATTTCGCGGAGGTGCTCGGCGGGGTGCGTCTTGACAGGACGGGCGGTCGTGCACTCTAACAAGGGGAGTGCCGAAGTTCAGGGGATGATGCGGCTCCGACTCGCGCATCGGGCGTTAAATCGCAGGTGCGAGCGGGGCGGCTTGGATCGGACGCAGCGGTCAGGACGCAGCCGTGACAACACCCATAGTTGGTACCCCAACGGGAAGCGGATTGCAGGAGACGGTAGTGCTCTACCCGACCTGCGGTCGCCTGGACCCGGATGGTGGGCACTGGCACCTCACGATTCGCGGGGTGATCTTCTCGCCGGGGACGAATGGGATTCGACGGCGTTTGACGTTGCGCGTCATGCGACGTTTGCTGCACGCGGACGCCGCCCAACTGCAATCGGACATTTTTCAGCACCGCATCCGTCGCTTCTTGGCAATTGGCGCTCCCGGGCGGCGCATTGTCGTGCAGATTGGCGATCAGATCCATGCCCTCACGCGGCCTTCCGGTCGCGATGGCCGTTTTGTGGACCATTTGGTCATTCCCGTTCGCAGCATGCCACACTTGCGAGACATTGACCCCGATCGAGGTGGTTGGCTCGATCTGCGAGTGCTGGAGCCAGCGGAGACTACGGTACCCGCGACCGGCAGAATTCAGTTGATTGGCCAACGCGGAGTGTCTGTCATTTCAGATATCGATGACACGATAAAAATAAGCGAGGTCTCCGAGCGTCGTGCGCTGCTCGCCAATACCTTCTTACGTCAATTTGCGGCCGTGCCGGGGATGGCCGAGACCTATCAGCGCTGGGACGAGCCGGGGAGGGCGTTTCACTATGTGTCATCCAGTCCCTGGCAATTGTTCGATTGTCTGAACGAAATGAGATGCCGAAGCGGTTTTCCGCCAGGAACTTTTCATCTGCGAGCCATTCGGTTTGGCGATCCTCGTCTGGTGGGATTGTTCATGGCGGCCAAACGCATTAAGAAGCGGGCCATCGCCGGTTTGATTCGTTCGTATCCGCAGCGGCAATTTGTTCTGGTGGGCGATTCGGGACAACGCGATCCGGAGATTTATGGCGCCATTGCCCGGCGTTTCGGATCGCAGATCTCGGCCATCTATATCCGTTGTGTGGCCCGTCAGCCGCTGGCTGACGCCCGCTGCCAACGGGCCTTTCGTGGCCTAGACCCGGAACTGTGGCGGGCATTCGAGGATCCGGCCCAATTGCCTGAGCGATTGCCCACGTTGGCTTCCCTCGGAAGCCTGAAGCGGTCCGCCATCTAGCCTTCAGCACGGCCGTTTCTATCCGACCATGGAGCCTGCTGCGTGGCCATCCTCCCGGGGAAGTAACAATTTGACTTGATCGTTCGGTGTCTCCCCTTGCCTAAATCGATGCAATAAGGCAATATAAGGAGTTTTCCGGGTTGGACAATCCACTGATGGCTAGGGAGATCCGTATCTATGGCGCGTTATACTGCCGCAAAGGCACGCGTTAATCGCCGTCTCGGCGCTATGATTTATGAGAACGCAGGCGTACAGCGAGCATTCAGCCGCCGTGAGCAACCCCCCGGTATGCACCCACGCAGCCGGCGTACGTCCAACTACGGCATCGCCCTCAGCGAAAAGCAAAAAATCAAGCACTACTATGGGCTGGGGGAACGCCAGCTACGTCGGTACTTCGACAAGGCCGGACGCATGAAGGGGAATACGGGCGAACAATTGCTGATCTTGTGCGAGCGGCGACTCGACAATGTGATTCGCCGCGCGGGTTTTACCGTGACGCGTCCGCAGGCCCGACAGGGGATTGTCCACGGGCATTTTCGCGTGAATGGTGTCAAGGTTAGTAGCCCCTCGTACCTCTTGCGTCCGGGGGACGTGATTACGGTCAAGTCCAGCGAGAAGGTCCGCAACTACTACAGTTCGGTCATCGCCAGTCATTCGCCGGAACCTCTGGATTGGGTCACCATGGATAACGAAGGGCTGCACGCGACCGTGCAAGGCGTACCGGGAGCCAGTGATATCAGTTTGCCGGTGAGCGCGAATATCGTCGTCGAGTTCATGTCGCGTTAGTCTCCGCCACCGCGCGGGGCCCTGGCGACAGACCTCATGTTGCGAGCGGAAACGAGCAGGCGCTGGAATTAGTATGCATAGTGCAATCGTTGTCTTAGGGGGTGGGCCAGGGGGCTATGCGGCCGCCTTTTTGGCCGCGGATGAAGGCTTGGAGGTAACCCTGGTCGAGGCCGATGCGCGACTCGGAGGAACCTGTCTACTGCGCGGTTGCATCCCCTCCAAGGCGCTGCTGCACGCCGCACGCGTTATGGGCGAGGTCGATGAGCTGGCCCGCGACTGGGGAGTCCGCTATGGCTCGCCACAGATTGAATTGGGCAAGTTGCGCGGGCGGAAAGAGCAGGTCATCGACACGCTATCACGCGGTTTGAAGCAGTTGGCCGCGCGTCGCAAGGTCCGCGTGATTCATGCCCGCGGCGTGCTGCAGGATGCTTCCACCTTGCGGCTGGAAGGTGACGACCCAGCTCTGGCTGATGATTCGCTCCTCACCTTCGACCACCTGATCCTGGCCACGGGGAGTGTGCCTGCGATTCCTTCTTCATTCGCGATGGCCTCGCCGCGAGTGATGGATTCCACGGGTGCTCTCGACTTGCAAGAAATTCCCAAGCGGCTGCTGGTGATCGGTGGCGGTTATATCGGCCTGGAAATGGGGACCGTCTACGCGCGACTCGGGTCGCAGGTCAGCGTGGTGGAACTAACGGACGGTCTACTGCCTGGCGTTGATCGCGATCTGGTCAAGCCATTGCACAAGCATCTGGACGGACTTTTGGAAGGTCGTATCTTCCTCAATACCAAGGTCGGCTCCATCGGCGATCGAGGCGAGACCATCGAGGTGGCGTTCGAAGGACCGGGCAAATTCGGCGTCGAACAATTTGAACGTGTGCTGCTATCCGTGGGTCGTCGACCGGTTAGCGCCGGCCTGGGATTGGAAAATACCTCCATTCAACTGGATCGACGGGGATTCGTCTGTTGCGACTCGCAACAACGAACCGCGGAACCGCATATTCTGGCCATCGGCGATGTCGCGGGTGAACCGATGTTAGCCCATAAGGCAAGCCACCAGGCACGCGTTGCCGTCGAAACCATTTTGGGACGATCGGCGACTTTTGAACCAGCGGCCATCCCGGCAGTCGTCTTCACCGATCCTGAAATCGCTTGGGCCGGATTGACCGAAGAAGCGGCGCGCGGCCAGTATTCCGACGTGCACGTGGCCATGTATCCTTGGGCTGCAAGCGGACGGGCCCAGGCCTTGGGACGAACGGAAGGTCTTACCAAGTGGATCATTGATGGTGACAGCGAACGCCTGCTGGGATGTGGGATGGTCGGTCCGGGAGCCGGCGAATTAATCGGCGAGGCCGCGCTCGCTATCGAAATGGGATGCGAGGTCCGTGATGTTGCCTCGACGATTCACCCCCATCCGACCCTCAGCGAGACGCTGATGAATGCGGGCGAGGTATTTTTCGGCACGGCCACAGAAATCTATAAGCCGCGATCACGCCGCAATGCGGCGGCGGAAAAATAGCCCACTCGTGGCTGACAGGTGTGGCCTCGTTGGGCAACGCCGTGATGGATATTTCAATGGGACGCTCGTGTGTGGGCGATTTCCGTCGTAACCCGAAGCGTTAGCGAGGGCCGTTAGCCAATGAATCGAGGATTTTCGTGTCATCCCATCACCTACCTTGGGCGCCCCCTGTGGCAAGCTGCCCTCGCTGACGCTTCGGGTTACGAGCCAGCGCCTCATGATCATTCCGTTGCACGGAGGAGCCTATGACCGAGAACCCTCCATTTTCCCCGTAAAAAATTCGTCGCGGCGTTTCCCTTTGGGGCCCGAGACCGGCTCAACGTTGCCCTTTATGGCCCGAGGCTGACTTGTGTGCCTACGGGTCTTGGTGCATACCGGTCCAGGTGCCACGGGCGGCTTGTCCGCCCGCGAACCGCGTCAGCGAGAGTGACGCTCGCCGCTCAATCGGCCATCCTTGCGAGTGACAGCGGCAAGAGCTGCGCGTTGAACCGATCAACGATCTGGGCACCGGCCCTACGACGCAGACCGGCTCTCAGGCCGCAAGCTCCTAATCGGCAAGCACTTAGCGGTGCTGTCACACACGCCTTCCCAGAATTGCCGGTCTTTCGGCACAGTCCTTGCTCTAGGGGACGAACACCGATGGATGCATCGCTTCGGGCACAGTGAAAGACGAAACCGGGCGTGACCGGTACGAACAACGGAAAAAAGCGGATCGGGAAACGCGGATCGGGAAACAGAGTCATGTCCTACGGAGTGTACCTATCGGCGGCCGGCGCGGATGTGCAGACCAAGCGCGTTCAAGTGCTCAGCAATAACCTGGCCAACGTGGACACGGCCGGCTTCAAACGGGATCTGGCCATTCTGCAGGCACGACATAGCGAGGCGATCGAGCAAGGGTACGACTCCAGTGGTTCTCGATCGGTGAATGACGTAGGTGGCGGTGTTTTTCTCGACGAGGTGGCCACGGATTTTAGCCCCGGTCGCATGAATCGCACTGGATTGCCATCCGACTTGGCCATCGAAGGGGAAGGATTCTTCGTGGTGCGCAAAGATAATCAGCCCATGCTGACACGGGCCGGAAATTTTGTTGTCGCGGCGAATGGCCAATTGGTGACTCAGAATGGCGAACCTGTGTTGGCGCAGGATGGTCAACCGGTGGTCATCAACCCGCAACTCCCCTGGATCGTCGGGCAAGGTGGCGTGATTAGCCAAGCGGGGAATCAGATTCCGCTGGCCGTCGTTAAGCCCGCATCGCTCGGGGATCTCGTCAAGGTCGGCGACAACATGTTCCGTCCCTTGGCACCGACGGTCCCAGTTCCACCGGGTAGCCGAAATGTTCGTGCGGGGTTCTTGGAGATGTCCGGCGTGCAACCGACGACGGCAATGATGGAACTGATTGAAGCCTCACGTGCCTTCGAAGCCAACGTCAAGATGATTCAACACCAGGACCAAATGTCTGGGGCACTGGTTACCCGTCTGTTGCGCACCTAGTGGTTTCGCAACGCACGCTTGAGCAGTGAGTCTCACGGATAGTGGAAAGGAAAGGTTACAATGAGCGTACAAACGCTGTACACGGCCGCGACCGGCATGGAATCCATGCAGAGCAAGCTGGATGTGATCGCCAACAATTTGGCCAACGTCAACACGACCGCCTTCAAACGGGATCGGGCGAATTTCGAGGATCTGCTCTATCGCAACGAACTGTTGCCGGGTGGACTCGATGCGAGCGGAGAGCCGACTCCCACTGGCATTTACTACGGTCTGGGCTCGCGCGTGCAAAGCGTACAGACCGACTTTCGGCAAGGTGCCTTTGAGCAGACGGGAAAGGACCTGGATCTTGCGATTGAGGGTCCCGGGTTTCTGCAGGTTACGAATCCGGGGGATGGAACCACCCTCTACACCAGAGCGGGAAATCTGGGGATCAATGCGAATGGTCAGTTGGTGGTGGGCTCGGCCAGTATCGGACGCGCTGTGGAGCCGGCCATCACCATTCCACCAGACACAACCGGGATTGTCATTAGTGCATCCGGTGATGTTAGTGTTCGCCAAGCGGGCCAACAAACGCTCAATCAAGTTGGCCAGTTGCAGCTTGCCGTGTTTCAAAATCCCGATGGGTTGTTGAAGATGGGAGAGAACCTCTACGCCGAAACCGGAGCCTCGAATACCGCCACATTGGCCATTCCCGGCCAGAATGGTGCGGGCGTCTTGCGGCAGGGCATGCTGGAACACTCCAACGTCGAGCCGGTGCGCGAGTTGATCGATTTGATTACAACGCAGCGATCGTTTGAACTCAACTCGCAAACCGTCAAGGCTGGGGACGAAATGTTGCAGCAAATCGCCAATCTGCGACGACTGTAAGCCGCCAGCACCGCACTTTTTCGAGAGAATGACTTGCCATGCCAAACACGACTCACACCTGCACGACGCACTCGATGCTCGGCTGCTGCCATGCCTCGACTGCCATGTGCTATTGGGGCCTGGCTGGCGTTGTGGTGGTGTCATGCCTATCGCTATTGAATGCAAATGCCGCTCAGGCTGCCACGGGAGCCAAACCGGCCGCTCGTATCGCTCTTGCGGAGTCTCCCGTGTGTCGTCATGGAGTCGTGCGATTGGGGGACGTCGCTGCCATTACTGCCAGCGATGACGCAAGCTCACAGCGACTCGCCAGGATTCCCCTGTTTCCTGCCCCCAGCGAGGGACGCGTGCGACGCGTGAGTCGTCAAGAGATCCAAGAGGTCCTCGAATTGCGATCCGTCGATCCGTCCACCGTGCAATTGATCGGTGTGGATGAAGTTGCGGTACGCTTTGAGCCCGGCGTGGACGCGCCGAGTCGCAAGAAGAAATCGAGCGACGCCCATTCAAAAGATGTGAACGAAGCCATTCGCATGGCCATGGTTCACTACCTGCAACAGCAAGAAGCATCGCCGGCGGACTGGCAGGTGGACTTCCGTTTGCCCGCCTCAGAAATCTCCGATTTCAAGGCTGGTGAGTTGATTCGTGTCTTAGAAGGGCCGCAGACGCCATTCGTCGGCCGTCAGGCGTTTAGGTTGATCATTCCTACGTCGGCAGGACCACAGACCATGGAGGTCGTGGCCGATGTGCGTTGTGTCGCACAGGCAGTGGCGGTTGCCCGAGCCGTGCGACGTGGTGAGGTTCTTGCGGCCACCGACCTGCAACGTATTCGAATTCCTGTCTCCGGTAAAGCCATCCCCTTGGCGTACGAGTTTGAAGAAGTCGTGGGGAGACAAACAGATCGTTCCTACGCCGCCGGACAGCCCATCGATGTCAGCCAACTGCGAGCACCGGTGTTGGTTCACCGGGGTGAGATGGTAACGGTCTATGCTCGGGCCGCCGGCGTGCAGATCCGCACCACGGCCCGTGCGATGGCCGACGGAGGTCAGGGAGATCTGTTGGACGTTCAGGGGCTGAGCGGCAAGGAGCGATTCTCGGCGCGCGTGATCGGCTTCCAGGAATTGGAAGTGACGACATCCGACGCGCCGACTCGTCCAGCGTTCGAGTCCCACGATGCCTCGGACCTGGCGATGCGTAAAGGCAATGCCCTGCGCATCGCCGCTCCGCGTGCTGCTAAGCGTTCCCGAGTTGCCGCGACTCGTAAGCCTTAATTTAAACCTCAACTCAGACTTTATTTGCCCATGAGGTCCCGCATGCGACAACACGAAGAACTTCGATCATCGACGGTCCTCGGCCAATTGGCTTGTGGACGCCGATCGGAGAAATGGACCTGCAGTGCTGGGCAGATGGCCAGCACCCTGGTCGCGATCGTGCTGGTCATCTTGTGTGTGGTGAGCGACGTCACGGCGCAGAGTTCTAGTCTGCTGCGGCAGGATCTTCCGGTTACGGGCAAAGGCCCGTTGCTGCTCGATCAAGCGAGTTGGATGTATCAGCAGCTTCCGCCGGCACAGGAGATTCGCGAACAAGATATTGTCACGATTCGAGTTGATATCAAATCCCAGATGTTTTCGGATGGCGAGGTCGAACGCCGCAAGAATGCCCTCTACGACCTTCGTCTCACTGATTGGATCACTCTGGATGGATTGAAGCAGATCAAGCCAGCACGCATGGAGGACGGCGACCCTCGTATCCGCGGACAGCTCGACCAACAGTATCGGGCCCAGGCTGAAATGGAGACACGCGAATCGCTGAAATTCGATATTGCGGCCAAGGTTGTGGACATTCGGCCCAACGGTGATCTGGTGTTGGAAGCGCACCAATTGATTCGGATCAATGAAGAGCAATGGGACTACGCGCTGACGGGCGTCTGTTCACGACAAGCGATCGGGCCGGGGTTTGTGGTTTTGAGCAAGGATGTGGCCGAGCTGCAGATCTCGAAGCGTGAGCGAGGCGTGGTGAACGACGGCTATCGACGTGGTTGGTTCACTCGCTGGTTGGACACGCTTCACGCATTCTAGGCGGATCGGTAGCCGATCCGAGACGGTATGCCCGCATTGAACGAAGGACTTGGCCATGTTAAACACTGCTCTCCTCACAAAATCAACGTGCCGCCTGCTACGACTGTTCACGACGTTCGTCGTGCTCGGTGTTGCCCCCGCGGCCCATGCCCAATTGAAGGTGGGGGATATCTGTCGCGTGAAGGGGCAGGAAGAGAACACGCTCCAAGGGCTCGGCTTGGTCGTAGG
>SXHS01000315.1 GCA_005773145.1 Planctomycetaceae bacterium
CGAAGCACAGACTTCGGCGGCGTTTGCTGCGGGAGGAGGTCCCTAGTAGGACCGAGTCGCCCCCCTTAGCAGGTTTGATGAGAGTTTAATTCCCGAAGCCCTGCTCGTCTTCGGCGACTCCAAGGCTGATTTCACCAGCCGATAGCCGAACCGACTGTTTTGCCCACAGGCTGGAAGCCTAGGCCACTGGGGCTACGCCGCACGCTGATGCTCGTCGCGAGGCGAAACCTCGACTGCCAATGTATCCGCTGCCACCACCCGCACAACTTGCCCATCCGCTCCATAGAACTTAATCTGGTTCTCCTCGATGAACCACACGGCCTGAAAACGGTCGCACTGAAACCGATGGCCGCAATAAGCCCCATCACGGATCAAAACGGTCTCTCGCATCGCGGACGCATGGGGCGCGCCAAGCTGCTCCAGCTTTTCCCGAATCGCCACCCGAACACGCTCGGAACGGTTTTCTCGCCGAGCATCCGCCACGCTAATTTCGGGCATAGTAGGCAGCCATCACTTCCCGTGGTTTGAATCACGCTAACATCTTGCTAGCGGCCGATCGGCCAACGCCAGCGAACGGCTGGTCCCATTGGCAATCACACGGCTTGGCCCATTCGTTTCACGGCCAAGCCGGCAGTGTCAATGATCGGAAGATTCAGCTGCTCCGCTTGCTACCACCTGAGATCGCCGTTGACTTCGTCAAAGGTGACACAACCGGTCCACGCGCGATCGGGGCGACGAGCGGCCCAAAATCCCATTAGGCTGGCCAATACGGGAAGCCATGTCCCGGCGGGCTCGGGCACCACGACCACGTTGGCCTGGATGGATCCAGTTGGCGTGTTGACCACAATTGGGACAAATGCCGACGTCGACAAACCGCTGGCGTACCTCGCAATCTGAAACTGGCCAGCCACGCTAGAAGCGCCACTGTTCAAGTTCCAGGTCTCGCGCCCGTTCTGATACGATTGGCTCCAAGTAGTTCCCGTTGGTCCGTCGATTACTCCATTGGCGAATCGATCGATCGAAAGGGCCTGTGGCCCGCCGATCTCCCAGCCCGTAACAGCATTCCCTCGAGTATCCAACGCCAGTAGTCCCGTTGTCGCATTGTAGGTGAACAGCGCCGATGACATACTAGTCGTTGCAGGAAACTCCACCACGTAGCCGTAACGATTACTCGCCCCCTGGTCATTCCAACGGTCGCGAAGCCCCCAATTCAACATGACATAGTCCTCGCCGAAGAAATCATTCGGCTCATTCGTGGCCCACGCCGTATAGGTAACCGGCTCGCCTGTGACCCAAACCCATCCCGCTGTTGAGGATCCGCCGCTCAGCTTCTTGGATTCTTGGCCACCAAATTGCTCATTGTCTGTCAAACCGATCCAGGCCTTGGGATCAAACAGCCGATCGGGGATCAGCGATTGGATGAATGTGTTCTCATTTTCGCTGGTGATCGACACCAGATGCCCCCCACGGCCGTTATAGCTGCGCAATGCCGCGTCCGACCGTGCTTCGCTCCAAGTCATTTTGCGGTCGATGAATTCGTAGTAGTGTCCATTGCCGCCAACCGTTTGGCTCCACTGCACAGGAGTTGCCTGGGCTGCTGGTGCCCAGACCGCTGCCACCAACAATACCCAGCAAGCCGCCAAAATCCATGGATGTTTCATCGTAGTGCCCCTATCGTCGTTAATGATCAAAAACTTCCAGGCCCTAACGGACCCAGTCCGCGCGCACCGCGAGCGCAGCGGCATTCGCCGAATTAATTTCACGGAAATCCTGGGCCGACCACTCCAACAGGATGCCAAACGCGGAGACCGTGGGGCGCGCAACAGCAAACGCCAAAGATCAAACCACAACTCGGAACATCAGTCAGGAGCGGCCTATAGCTTCAGGCCGAGAAGGACCGGAGTCCTGTAAGATTTAGCGCACTAGTCGCACACCGTTCTGACTGATTGACTGGACACGACTCAACGGAAACAACCACCGGAGCCACTCAGGCCGCCAACACAGCGACCGCCAACATAGAGTTCACGTCTGCCACACCTTGGCCATCGACACGCCCCGCCGGTTGCCACCAGTTTAGCGAATTGCACCAACCCGTCAAGGGGCGGCGCGAAAAAATCCGAAAAAGTAGGGGTACCGCAGGGAATCTTGCCTGGGGGCCCTATTGGTCGGCGAGCCTCGGGGGGTTTGTCCTATTCGATCGGTTTTTCAACAACGCACCGATATGGACTCTGAGGGGCAAAGCCCCGCGGTTGGCACGGCACAAGTCAAGCTGGGGTTTAGGGGAGCAGCCGAAAAACCCCGAGACGTAAGCGACGAGTCAGCGAACGCCCCAAGACCGCCACGCGGTCGAGGCCGTGGCCCCACCCACTTGGCCAATTTTTTTGGGGGGCCTAGCCCGCCATGCGGTTAGCCGCATTGGGGGGAGATACGCTCGCATCGGAAGCGATCAACTGATACTGCATCAGGTAGGCGTCCTCCGCCGTATCTTCGTAAAAATCTCTGAGCAACGTGATGGCTCGGAACGACTGGGAGCGAAAGAAGAACTGCGCGGGCAGATTCGTTTCGCGGACCTCCAACATGATGCGAGCACGCCGTTGCAACGACAACTTGCTGATCAATTTCTGGATCATTTGCCCGCCGACTCCCGCGCGGCGGAAGTCCTCGTGCACGCAGAAATTCAGGATTTGCAGTCGGGACTTATGCAATTCATAGATCATAAATCCAACCACGCGATCCTCGCATTCCGCGACCATGCCGATGCAGTTTCGCTGTCTTAAGCAACGAATAAAATCTTCCTCGCACCAAGGAAACTCGAAGCTTTCATGCTCGATCCGCAGTACCTCCGGCATGTCGCGGCGGATCATCCAACGTATATGCACACGAAGTCGCTGTTTACCTTCCGTACTCATATGCGTCTCCCTGCCTCATGCAACCGACTCACACGCGCCGCCCATCGAACTCGGCCGCATCCTCGCCGCCGCGTCACCCCACGACTGGCTCCCTCGTGGAAGAAAGGAAGTTAACACATGGCGCCAGAACTGCCAAGATGAACTAAAGCGGGTGGAGAACACCTACGGAAGCCAGTGGCGCCCGGCCCCATTGGGAAAATTCGCCCCCGGAGGCCGCTAGCGGCGGCTGGACTCTCCTTGAGGGGCGGTCGGCGGACACGCCAATTAGCGAAAACGCCAGCCCAGCATGAGGCTCAACATGACGATGCCCCAACCCAGTAGGTCGGCATTTCCTAATACGACCGTTGCTAGTCCCAGCAACACCCCCCCCACATGGAGCCAGCGCAGCATCCATTCCACGGGCAGCGGTCGCGACAGGAACAGTGCGCCAACGGCCGACACAACGACGGTTAGTCCGGCCCATGTTGCGGGGGCCCAGCCCCAATTCGGCACCGACAGCGACCTGGCGCGCGCGCGTTGCACATCGCACCGAACTTCCGCCGTTGTAACATCTAACAGAGTAGGGGTCGGAGGCCGCTCCACGTCGGTGCCGATGACGTTTTTACCCGAGGTGTAAACCACCTCGAGACGTCGTGGCATGGCGGTGCGCCCCACGTCGAACTGCCATTGTGAACCGCGCATCCAAACTGGGTTCGCCGGTATCCCATCCAACCGGACGTGGACCAGCTGGCAATCATGTGGCAATTCCATCGAGAATCGCGTCCGGTTCGCCGGTACCAGATCCCACGTCATGGTCCCGGCGTAACTCCCATCCTCCATGACGCGCATCGAGCCTACGGCAGTCGCATGTGGCTCACCTTCGCGCCTGATGCCTTTCAGAATCTGCGGTTCCCCCGGCAAGGGCACATGAAAGGCCTCAAGCAAATCCTCGTCGCCGCCAACCATTGCGGGTAGCGACGTCGGTTCGAGTCCCTGCCAATCCCAGGATACGGGACGGCCCCCTGGCACTAAGCGAGTCGGTACGATCAACCAATGTTCGCGCACTGCCACGTCGCGTGATACCAGTTGCGGAACTTCAATTGCCTGGTTTTCGGCCGTGCGAATGTCGGTCTCCAAGGACAGCTGCCCGGTCCCCTCCAGCGGTTGGGTCGGCCATACAATCCATCGATTCCTCCCCTGACCCGACATCGACACCCCTTGCACCGTCCCCTGAAATCCGTCGATGCGAAACTTCCCAGTCCACGCAGCGGGCAATTCAAAACGCAACTGATCGACAACACCGCTCGTGATGTCATAGAACAACGTCGCACGCAAGCGCCATCCATCTTCATGGGGAAACAAGCGCGTCTGCATCGTCGCTTCCGCGTTCACCGGTTGCGGTGCAACTCGCATCGTCAGCGCCGGGATCTCAGAGTGAACAACGTTTCGATAGTCGGCCACCAAGCGAGTGCGCTCCCCCCATGGGATCTCCGACTCCAGGAAGAGATGGCCAGATGGCAATGCTTGATCGGCCCGTGCGCCAATGGCTTCGGC
The DNA here is from genome assembly GCA_005773145.1 of Planctomycetaceae bacterium. Taxonomy (GTDB): domain Bacteria; phylum Planctomycetota; class Planctomycetia; order Pirellulales; family Pirellulaceae; genus SXHS01. Next base: position 4,443 of record SXHS01000315.1, read on the forward strand.
CTGACCCGCCAAAGCCACCGCAACCGACGGGCGCCGATGAACGGATAGCGATCGCTGCCTCAACACGACCCCCGGCAACCCGACGGAGCTGAGTGGCCGTGGAGCCGCCATGGGGGATGGCATCCGCGCCCGCACCTCAAATCGGCCCTCCCCCTGCCACGCCGAGGCCAGAAAAAACACCATGGCTCCCTCTCGATTGCGCGACCAGCGAGTGATGGGAATTGGCCGACCGGCAAACTCGCCAACACTCAGCTTCGCCTCGATCACTTGCCAATCCCCAGGCACTCTCCAGGGAATCTGATAGGTCCCATCACCTCGCACGGTCAAATGGGCACGCCATTGTATCTCCGTGATATCCATATCAGCGAGAAAAGCCACATGATCATCCCCTTCGATGGACGGATTCGCTGCGGTGACCGAAGCAAGCGACAACGGCCGTGCATTCGCATCCGCAGTGGTTTCCAAACGCGGTTGGGGCAGGCTCGCGTCCTCAACACCCCGTGGGGCGCGCGTGGCCCAACTTAAAGACATACGAGTTGTCGGCCCCAGCCGAATGGGGCGATCAGGGGATGGCGTTAAGCTCCAAGTGCCGTGCTGATCGTCCCGCACTTTAACGGAGGGGGCGCCCGTTGGCAGCCGTAACCTCAACTCGGTTTGCACCACACGTGGCAACGCCAATTCGATCCGCTGCCCGTGCAACTCGCGGTGTACCACGGGTTGCAGGTGCAATTCGACCTGGTGGTCGCCGTCCGCCGGCATGTGAATTCGCAGCGAGTGGCCTGTAGGGTCCCACGAGGCACGGCAGGGTTCGCCATTCAACCGTACACCGGGCTCGACCAAATGGGCGCTGCCCGGAAGCCACGGCAGAACCATGTCGACTGCCGGACGCATCGTGCGCACCTGCAGAACAGCGGTCCAGGTGCGGGGATTCAGCGTCGCATTCTGGTCAATAAGCTGCAGGTCTCCCTCGTAATGAGCCGCCAAGATTTTCCAGGCAGTCGAGTCGACCGCCTCGGCGCGGGCCCAACGATCGAGCGGCGTTTGCCATGAACGTGGCACGAAAACGAAATTGCCTACGGGCTGTTGTTGCGAGTCCACCGGAATCAAGACACGGTCCTCCGCCGACGCGGCATGCAACGCAACGGGCAAGCCGAGAATCACGCCCCCAGCAAACGTGGCCACCACCAGAGCCCGAGTGGTTTTTTCCGCCAGGACCTCGTGCATGGCGGTTGGATGGGGCAGCGACGGCGTGGCGTTCCAATGCAGAATTTCGACCGTCACCCGGGACAACACGAGGCCGGCCAAGCCCCCCAACACAAACGGTACGCAAGGAGCTGGCACCAGCCAGCCCACGGCGGCCACAGCACCCGCCAGACCCACGAGCCGACTGAGCGTTATGCGGCCCCATCGACAACCGATCCCCCATATTCCGAGCAACGTGCATCCTCCCCATAAACGTGTTACGTCCGTGCGGTACACGCGACAATGCAGCGTGGGGGCCGACGTCCAGCACACCGCCTGGGCGACAATTCGATCGCCAAGCACGCGCGGCAATGGTGTGGTTGCCTTTGCGCTGTTGGGGCTGTCGAGTCGAGCAAACACGTCGGAGTTTGGCTCGAATTGAAATCGGTCCGGCAATTGAAAAAACCAACCGCGATCCAGTAGCGGAAAGTCCATCCTCGGGACATCCACGGAAAGCGCGGTCCACCAACTTAAGGGCCTGCCGGACGTAACATAACGCAGTTCCAGATTCAAGAGGCGGCGGTCGGCGGGCAACGGGATGTTGCAGTGCCCTCTCACGACCGACCCGCCGTCTAGTTCCACCGCTTCCCCCTCCACGAAGGCACACACGTGTCTCGCGTTACCAGGCAAATGAAGCGAAGCCTGTTCAGCGCCAAGAGTCTCGATTTGCATTTGCAGGGTGTGATGCACCTCGCCCGTCTCTGTAAAACGCGAGCGGCCTCGGCACTGCTGGGCCCATAGTCTCGGTGTTACGCTCTGATTGGGCGCCGGTCCGACGGCTAGTGTGGCCGAGCCGGGCTGCTCTCTTACTTCTCGCATGGGATCGTAGCCATACGAAGCTCGCTCGGAGACCGCCTGTTGCGGATCACTCGCTGGCAGGCGTTGTGGCAGCAGTGAGTCCGAAGCGTCGATCGTCAAGGACGCCCCTCGCTCTGTATGCACCACAACCTGTCCGGTTTGCTGACCCGCATTCAATACCGTTGCCAAAGCTACGGCGCCATACTTCCAGCCAGGCGTTACTACTCGGGCCTCGAGAACAAAGGGAGCTTGCTGTGGCTCCCGCAGCACAACTTCCCATGGTTCGGCCATCGCATCCGACGCCTCCTCATGAGCAGCGGGGGAAACGATGCGACGGACATCCATCTTCTGCGCATCCATACCAGCCACGGACCATTCCACAGCCCCTGGGCGCGCTGGAAAAAATGCCACCAACAGACGACTGACGCCGGCTCCGCCCGGTGTGCAGCGAATCGTGGTGGACTCCGACAATGAATCAGCTCCCACGGTAGCGTCCACACGAATATCCGCCGACAGCGGCGGCTCGCCGGCCGTAACGGATAGTCTCAGGGCTTGAGCATGCCGATCGGCTCGGAACACCAGTGCATGATTCTCCGTCCCCAGCCGAGATTTTTCGTTGGCCGTCAACATCTCAGGTGTCACGCGTTCCAGATCGGCGTCTCCTGAAACCGACAATTGCGATAACGCGTCGGTGTCGATCGCGACGATTGCCGGCGGGGACGTGACCCCTTGCCATTCCGCCAAACGCAAGTCGGCTGCCGCCAATTCGACCGACGCCAGCGTGGTCTCGCGCCGCGCCAGTATTAAAAGTCGCAGCGGCGCGGCGGGCCGCAACGCATCGCGCAGTCGAACATGCAACATCGACGACTCGGCATCGAGTTGCCAATCGTCCACTCGACCCTCTGGCACGCTTGACACGCGTTCGAGTGACCATCCCGGAGGCCATCGGCCCCGCAATTCGAACTGCTCCCCCTCCTCGCGAGAAAAGTCCCCCGTCCAAAGCGCGGCGGCTTGTGTTGGTGCCAAGGCGACCGCCAGACCACTCTCCAAGCGAGCCGGCGCCGTTGCCTCAACCAAACGCAGGCGCACCGAACCGCCACCATGCACGGCCTGCAGTTGAAGCGACTCGCCTAACCGAGGCTTCGCAAATGGCTCCAGCCCCGTCTGACGGTACCCATCCATTTCTAAGTATTGCAACTCGATTTGTTGTGGCACTCGCAGAGACAGTTCCTCACCGACAAGATCGGCATCCGGCAAGCTGATCTGCGGCAACCTCCAATCGACATCCCGCGCAAGCGGAACCCGCGCGGCCAAAGTGACCGAGGCATTGCCGACGGGCCAAGCCACTGGCAATGCCAATGAAATCTGTGTTGTCCCATCGGGACCAGGGGCCTGCTCGACCCAGCGTAGAGACACTTGTCCCAACGACGCGGATGCCAATCGCATCGCCGGACCCAACCGTACGATCAGCGCATCCACGGGCTGCTGCAACGCTTGGAATTCGAAATCACAGGAAACCTGTATGCCCCCCTCGGAAAATTCGTAAATCGACCGCTGTCGATAGGCGACTCGACGTCGTGCCTCGACCGGAAGTCCGGCAGGCATCACACGAATCCGCGCCTGGGAATTCCCCCCAAGCTCCACCGTCCATCGGCGCCAATTCTCCGCCATTGGCGTTTGTGCCTCGGCCTTTCCCTCGTACTCGGCAGAATCCCCGGCCGACAACGTCGACGCCCTCACCAGACCCGTATCCGATTCCAACGCGAAATGAATGGGCAGGTCCAATTGCAATCGATTCACGGCGCAGTCCGGAAGGACGAATAAGAAACTACGAACGCCCTCCGCCTCCTCCTGTCCCGCCAGACTCCAATGGGACACGATCGGTTCCTTGCGAGTTGCCTCGACCACAAGCTGGCCGTCGGCCAGGGTGGCAACCAGGGGTGGGGGCGTGCCGCCACTCAGCCATCGCGGATCGCGCAGGGACAGACGACAGTTGCCCAAGGGGATCACCCAAGGTGTCGTCTTGTCGGATGCCGCTTCGCTCAGCGACGAACTGCTGAGTTGGGCCTCACCCACAAACTCCAAGTCCTCGCTGTATCGGCCGTGATAGACCCCCTTCTGCCATACCGAAAACACACGATTGCGAGGCTCGCTTGAGCCCAGCATGTGTTGCTCGGCCCGAAAAAAATCCTCCGCCCGCATTGGCACGTGATCGGTCGCCAATTCCGCCAGTGCCTCTGGAGCCACGAAAACCCGCCGCAGGCGTGTGGTGTCCACTCGCGGCGATACCTCCCCCCCAGATGGCAACACAACCAACGGGGACTGCTGTTGCGGTGGGTTGTTGGTGCGGGCCTCATCTGGTCCATCCTCACACCACGCCGGCAGGACCCCACTGAGCAACACGACCCCCGCAAGCGCCCAGATCCTACCCAGCCATGCCCTGGACATCGACTGGTTCATGGTAAGGTTTCCCCGGCGATGATGCCTGGCAGCGGCGATACGGTGGTCGCCTCACCAGTCGGCACTGACGCCGCCTCAACGTCGACGCGCGAACCGTGACTCGCTGGCTCTACCGGTGGCCCCAATCGCCCGCCCACCTTGCCGTGCACGATAACCGCCTGTTGCGAATGGCGCCGCATGATCCAAAGCAAACCGCCCGCCATGAGCGTTAGCATGATCCCGAAGGCAGCCCCCAGGCCCAGATGCAAAAGGATTGTCGGTACCCAGGCTGCGACCGTCGCCATCGTCAATAGACCCGCAGTGATGACCCACGGATGGCGTGTGAAGGGAACATGTAGCAGCAGCATGCCGACCAGGAAGGTAAGGCTTGCCGTCAGCCCATTGAGCCACGATTGATGCACCGTCCGCAGCAGAACTCGCGCCGGCCATTCCAAAGTGCTAAAGACGTACGAGTGGCACGATGGCGGGGGGGGCGGACGATGGGGCACCCCAGCCCACTCCTCCAGGTCTCGCTGGGCGTAGCGTGGTTCGTGCGACCAAAACCAACCTCTCCAGCGCCAGGACTGCTCACTAATCAACGGTGCTGACTGCTGCCATATACGTTCCTGCGGCGGCAAAATCACCTGCCAATAGGTGGGCCCAATCGAGGTGACATCGAGCAGAACCGGTAGTTCTAGATCGCGCCGGCCCAATCCGTCAACACGGGGCGCCGAGTACATCAGCTCCACGCGATAATCCCCGTGGCCATCCGCGCGCAGTGGCAGCCCCATGATTCCCCCTGCGAACTCCTCACAGAGAACTTCTTTGCCATTGACCATGCCCCGGACGTCATCTGGGTCAACGTGCTTGGGCAGACCGACCAGTAGTCGATCGGTCACCCGTGGGATGCGCCAGGCACAACGGTCGTATCGACGTGATGCCGTGAACCAAGACTGCACAAAGGCCCGTTCGACATACAACGACCTGCGAGGAGTGGTCTTGGCCAGCGCCGCCCGCACGACAACCTGCGACTGCGCGAGACGTGTTTCCCCCACCAGTCGTGGTCCCACTTCCGTAGCCGCCATGCGAACTTGACTCGACCAGGGCGAATCGGATGGCCAGAAAACGGCCACTGGGGATGTCGCAGTCACTTGAATGGTGTGACGCGTACCCGTAGGCGATTCCGTCGCACGTCCCCACGACGCCGGAGATACAAGTGGTAACTTCAAGTCCCGAGGAGTTCCATCTTGCAGGGTTTCAATGGGAACCGCATACTTCACGGTCATACGACATGGCCCCAGTCTTGGCGACGGCAAGCGCACCATGAATCGGCCGGCCCCACCCGCAGAGGCGTTGTCCACTTCCCGCATGCGCGAGGCATCCAAAGACTCGCCGTCCAGGATCCAGCGCAATTCCATTTTGCGTGCCAACAGCTCGCGCGGAACAAGAAACTCCAACTGTTCCACAGGCACGAACGGAATCTGATACTGAAAGTCCTGGTCGATGCCTGCCTCCTGTTCCGTCACATGCACTTCTGTCTCGACCGTCACCGTTGGAGTGGTGGCACGTCGCGAATATCCAAGCTCCAATGCTCCCCAGCCCTCGCTGCCTCTCGCGCGAAAACTGAAGGGTGCCTGCCCAGTCAGCAACCCCTGCCAGACATCCGGGACGGGTATGAGCGAGAATTCAGGCATCTCGCCGCTGCGAGGAGTCAGTTGCACACGTTCGTCCGCGGTAACGACCGCCACCGGGCGCCCCGACGAATTGCCATGCACGTCCGGCAGTTGCAAGGACAACTGAGTCGCATCCTTGCTCAGGGGACGAGAGGCATACACGTCCAGTAGCATATCGCCAGTCACGGGGGAGGCCAATGGAATGAGCAACGGCTTGGTCTGGTCCATACGCAACCCGTCGGAGACTCGCTGGGCGGGTTCCACACGTGTCACGGTCCAATCGGGCATTTCCAGGGAAACGAAAGAAATCGGCGCCCCACGCACCTGATAGGCCAGTCGTGCATGCAACTCGATCTGGCTCTCCGTCACGTGATAATGATACGCTGGCTCCACGTGTACCGTGGATTGCTTCGGCAGCACGCGCACTCGCAATAAGCAGGGCTGCGCAAAGTATTGAAACGCGGCGACGGGTCGCGCTAACAGCTCCGGGGCTCTGGGAGTGCTGATCCGTCGGGTCAGAGGGCCTTCATCCCAAGAGACCGCCCACTGGTCGTCCGCCGACACGATCACTTCCCCGGTTTGCCTCAAAGCACCCAACACGGAGAACATGGCAGCCGCGTTCCCCTTCCCTGCCTCTTCGGACGGCCGAGTGAGTTGCGTGCGCAAAATAATGGATGTCGGGCCCGACGTTTTCTCACGCATTTTAACTTCGGCCACTTGCACCCATTCGCCGCTCGCCTCCGCTCGCTCCTCGCGGACGACACCCACCGTGTAATCGGGAACCGACTGCGGCATCAATTCGTGTCCAGGCGGCAATTGAACTTGAATGGATTCAACCAGCTTTCCGCTGCTGCGCACGCGCAACTGCGCTTCACTCCGCACCATATCCGGACCGTCGCAGAACACCACGATCCGCCCCTCCGCCTCCAGGGAGGACGTCTCGGGGCTGGAGACTAATCGGTCCGCATACCAACGCATCGAAAAATCTTCGGTCAAGCCGACTACGGCAAACTCCGTTTGGCCATCCTCGACGGTCTTTTCCACCAAGCTGGCGGAGCCGCCAATCGTGGCATCTCCGTCGACCAACGGCACGCGAAGGGTCATGCGCGACATGGTAGCCGCAGGAGCCCGCAAGCTCATTCGAGTTTCCCCGGCCTGCCTTTCTAGTGGAACCAACATCTTGAGTGTGAGCTCATGATCGGCCTCGGCATCCCCGCGCAGCCACAACACGTACTGCCGTTCCGCAGCGTCATAAACAATGGTCTGTTGAGCCGGACCTAAGTAGGTTGCCTCCTCGCGCAACACGGCCCCTCCCAGGCCGAGGGGAACCCTGGCCAGTCCGCCCACTTGGGTGTGGATGCGAAGGAACACTTCCAGCTCCACGCGATCGTCCTCCGCCGCGCCTCGGGCCGTCCATTCGAGTATGCTATGGGGTGGTGGCGTCGTCGCTTCACGGCCTTGATCCCGACGATGATAGATTTCCACGAACTCTTCGTAGGTCAGCCCCATCAGGACCGGAACCAGATTCCCCTGCTGATCACGAAGATAGAACGTATCCGGCCGCGTCTTTGCGTCTGGCCGATCGGGCGCGGGCGGCTGGGAAATTGGTCGGTCGGACACGTTCCCCTTGTCCGGTACGACAGCTGTCGGCGGCTGCGGCGAAACCTGGCCCCACAACGGATCCGCTAAGCAGGCGACGCCCATGGATAGTGCCACGATGGCGTACAGGCCCCAACTCCGAAGGGTCCCATCGGCCTGACGCTGCCATCGGAACGGTTTCAGCACCATGAATATTCTTGACCTATCTGGGATCCGAGTACGAAGGAATCAGGAGCCCTATCTCTAGTTTAACGAGCCGACGCCTGCCGGGGGAAAAAAGTCGCTACCGTTTCCCCCAATTTACGGCACAGAAGAACGCCGCGGCGCGAGCGCCGTCGGGCCGGCCGCCATTATTCCGCCAAGAGACCCCGTAGCTCGGCGTGCAGTTCGACGGTCGAGGCGGCCAACAGGGACGGGTGGTCGGCATTCCAGGGCAGACCGTCACGCGAACTCACCTGCCCCCCTGCCTCCTGCACCATCAAGACCCCGGCCGCCACATCCCACAGCTTGACTGAAGTGGACCAGAACACGTCCAGCCGTCCGGCCGCCAAATAGGCCAGATTTAGGGCGGCGGACCCCAGCCGGCGAATCGATTGGGAGCGGTAGAGCACCTTCAAGAATTCGGCGACTTCCGCCGATTCGGGCTCGACCCGAGCCGCGAAACTACTGGCCACCAAAGCCTGGTCCAGAGACTTGGTCGGAGCGGTCGTCAGGGGCCGACCATTACACCATGCCCCGCTTCCGGTTGCGGCCGTGAAGCACTCGTCGCGCGACGGGTCATAGATGCACCCCACCTGTAGCTTCTGCCCCTTCAGCAGGGCCACCGACACGCAGTAATACGGGTACTGATGCACGTAATTGGTTGTGCCGTCCAGAGGATCGACTACCCAGCGGTAGCCGTCGGCTGCTGGCGTGCGAGATGTCCCGCGTCGACCGACTGACGCATCCTCGTCCTGTTCCTCGCCCAAGAACGCATGCGACGGAAAGGCGGCCAACACCGTGCGTCGAATCGCCTCCTGGGACGCCAAATCGGCCTGGGTCACCAGATCTGCCGGTCCCTTCTCACGGGCCGTCACACGTCCCTGCCACTGGCGCAGCACGCGCCCACCGTCTCGGGCCGCCTGTTCGCAAGTCCTTAAGAAATCCTGCATCGATGTAGCCCCCCTTGAATTGGCCCATCCGCCGTTCGCTCTTTCCTAGGCGGAGCGATCATCGTACCACACAAGTCC
>SXHS01000316.1 GCA_005773145.1 Planctomycetaceae bacterium
ACAACGGCGACGGTTTAAGGAACGCCAGGCCCATCCACTCAAACAGTGGAAACTGTCGCCTGTTGATCTGGCTTCACTAGACAAGTGGGAAGACTATACCAAGGCAAAAGAAGCCATTTTTTCCTATACGGATACCCCCGACGCGCCGTGGACGGTCATCAAATCCGACTGTAAGAAACGGGCCCGACTGAATGCCATGCGGTACATTCTGCTCTCCTTGCCCTATGACGACAAAGAACTCACCACCATCGGGCCCGTTGATCCGCTGCTAGTCGGACGCGCCAATCTCGTTTACGAACGAGGCGAAAGAAACGTGTCCGTCCCACTGTTCTAGTTGCGGGTGTATGGATGCCGAGCTGGCATGCTGGCAAGCCATTGGAAGGTCTCCCCAGGCCCAGATGGCCATGCCACTTCATTCACAGGCAAGATGCCTATGCCACTTGGGAAAATCGACCTATCCGCGAATGGCCCAGTCTTAGTACACTCCGCCCCACGATGTCGCCGACGTTTCGCCGCTAGCAGTGGGCCAGCCTCGTCGAGCAGCGATGCCCGACACGACGATTCCTCTGACAGACAAAGCCCGGGAACGTGACGTCGACGGCATCAGCCCTATTGCTATTTTATTTCGTTTGGCCTCACACAAGTTTGGAGTTCACGGTTCGATGCCCAATTCCAACGCTCAACGTCGCCGACTCACCGTGGCCCTTATCGTTCGTGACGACCTGGAACTGGTTCGCGTCACGCTCGCCAGTGTGGCAGAGATCGCGGACGAGATCTTGATCGTCGACACGGCAGCGGTCCCCCAGCCGGCGGCCCATTTCGGGGTGAATTGCCCTCCTTTGCGGGTCCTGCATCATCCCTGGCAAGAGGACTTTTCCCAAGCTCGCAACCGCGCGCTCGATGACGTGAGTGGAGACTGGATTCTATGGTTGGATACCGGCGAGACCTTGGATTCGTCCGACGCGGCCAGCACGGGACCATTACGACGTTTTGTAGATCAGCAGGCGACGACGGATTGCGCCTATATGATGCTCGTGCAAACGCCACCCGCGCCAGGCGCCCTGGGGGGCGAGCAAATCGCGCGACTGCGACTGATCCCGGCTCTGCCGCACCTGCGGTTCGAGGGGGCCGTGCGCGAGACACTGTGGCCCGCCGTGAGACAGTTGGGATTGCGGGTTGAGGGAATTCCCTGGCGTATCGCCCGCGGGGCCCACGAACACGATGGACCACGCAAAGTCGCCCGAGCGAGACGAGACCTACAGCTGGCCCAACGTGTGATCGATACCTGCGGATCGAGCGCGGACCAACTCAACTGCCTGGGCAATGCACTGTCGATCCTTCAAGATCCGAGACGTGCCGCCAACTGTTATTCAGCCGCTGTGGCCGCTTCCGAGTCGGCGTCCACTGAGAAGCTCGAGGCCTACTACGGCTTGTTGACCGCCTTAGACTCCCTGCCTGAGCTGCGTGACAGACAACTGACGGTGGCTGCCGAGGCCCTGCAATGCTTCCCCACCGACATCCAACTCTTATGCGCCATGGGGGGGTATTTGCAACGCCGCGGGCGACTAGATTTGGCCCTCCGTTCCTACCAAACTGCGTTCGAGTACGGTTGTGTCAATCCGTGCGTTTGGCATTTGCAAGAGGTCCACGAAGTGGCGGCGGTCTGCTGTAGCCTCAGCTTGCAGATGCAGAACCAAGAAGGCCAGGCTCACGACGTGCTACAACGCGCGCTGAAACAGAGCCCGGCCTCAGCCCGCGTGCGCCGACACCTTTTGGATTTGGCGATTAAGCAGGCGGATGAAAAGGGGGCGATCGAGCAGGGTCTACTGCTGTCGGCCGAACCCACTCAACGCATGGGAATGATTCAGGCCATTCGCGGCGCGTGCCTGGCCGCCCAGCAGCAGTGGACTGCAGCGAAAGCCTTGCTACAAGATGCCTACCGGGAGGGTTGCCGTGACGCCATCTGCATGAAATGGCTCGCCGCCACATGGGTGGCCTTAGGGGATCGTAGTCAGGCACGACGAATTCTGTCCGAATGGGGCGAGCAAGTGACCTATCGCGGCGAGGTCTCCGCCTACCTGCGGTTGTTGCTCGACGGTAATGCGTCATCATCGCAACTCCCAGCACCTTCGAGCGTTACCCATCCGCGACAAGCGACACGCCACTCGAGAGCGGGGAGCCAGGCCGCACCTGGTCTTCCTCACGTACTGTCCCATGCCCAAGGCGTTGCTAGCCTTGCCACGTCATCCGTCACCGTTCAAGATTGATTCCCCAGATCGGTCCTCGACGATGATGACGCGGAATGGGGCGTTGCTGAGCCAACTGCCTTGCAAGAGGCGCTATACCAACGGGTTGAAACACTCCTCCATGTGCCTGAGCGATCGCGACGAGCTTCGCGGCCGACACGGGATCCGGCACCGTCATCCCCAAGGTGTGAACGACATAACTGCGCTCCTCGCGGGCTGTGAGTTCACGCAAAGCCCGTGGGCTCTGGATGACCCCATCTGATAGCAGGTAGATCACATCAGGGTTCAGTTTGGCAGCAGCCTGCATCGCATCCAATACTTTTCCGCCGGTGCACATCTCCACCGTCCCAAGCCATCGCTTGAGTCGCTGTCGATTGTCGCGCGTGGCGAGCTGAAAGTCATCAGCGGACTCCGGATAGTACAGCGGATACACAGCATCGCTGTAGAAGTAGACAAAGAATCTCTGCTGCGGAGTGAGTCGCTCCACGCTGGCCGCGATTTCCATCAACGCCGTTTCAAACCGACCATCCGACATGCTATTGGAGTTGTCCACGACAAAGACAATTCGCTCGGCGGCCGCCTTGGCACCAAAAAACCGCGCGAGTGGCTTCTGCGGGCCGTTGTTGGATTTCCTGGTTGACTTCTCCGTCGCCCCTGCGGCGGACACCGTCGCAAACCCGTCGCCCCCCACATCGTCTTCAGCCAAACCAGGTGCTTTTTCTTTGGGGTGCGGCTGCGGCTGGTCCTCCATCGCCGCGTTTTCGCTCCAGTCGATGGCCACATCCGCAACGGCCAGATCACCCAACGGCGGCGGCTGGACATCTTGAAGGACCGGCTCCTCGTGATCGACCTGTGAGGCCCTATCGTCGTTAGTGTCTGGCTGCAACATCTCCACCGTTTCTGCCACGGTTGCAAACTCGGCCATGCTCACGTCCGCTTCCGTGGCCTCAACGGTGGCCAACCACAGGGATTTTGGTGGCTGCTCACAGATCGTTACGAACCTGATCAACGACAGCAAACCGATGCCCACGACATGAGAGATCAGGCTCAAACTGCAAGCCGGCAATGATCGTCGGGGACTGGGTGTCATGACTTTCGGCTGCGGAGCGAATTGTGATTGCGGTTCGAGTTGTGGTGCATCTAGGTCCCTAGCCACTGCCACAATCGGGTCGAACCGTGAGGTTCCCGGTTCCGGTGGGTCCAAGACAATCCCGAAGGCCTCCCAATCGACGGGCGGCACGGTATCCGTTTGCGTGGTTGCACCGGCATTCGCGTCCAAGCTCGCAATCGACGCCGCGACCTCACCCATCGTCGCATGGCGTTCGTACTGGGAGAGAGCCTGGTCGATGTCACGCAAGTCGTCGACCACGCGACACAGTCGTTCCCGCAATTCCTCCACCGCTCCACCGCTGGGATGCCGTGGATCTGCATCCGGTGCCATGGCACAACCTCCACTCACTGCGCCGATGAACGAGACCGCACAGTCGATCGCGCTGAGCCCGATAAGTGGACGTCAGTATATGTCAATCACGGGCCGAGTGTCAAGCACCTGGACGGACCGCTTCGAGCCGTACACAGACTCCAAACTCGAGCACGGCGCAGGGTCGGACTAAGCCGCATAATCGACCGCCCGGCGTGGCAAATCAGAAAACTTGCACCATTTTCCCTAAACTTCTTTATCGGCGCATTTTGACAACGATTGTCCCGCGGGGTAGATTTGCAATACCAACGCGGCCGAGCTTGGTACATGGAATGAGTCGACCGCCTAAATGTTGGCTTTCCCACCCCCCGTGTTTGGCAGGGTCGGCCGTTCGGTCCGGCCCTGCCATATTTTTTTCTTGGGGTTGGCGTTTCGGCGTCTTGCCGTATTGCGGATTGGCGGATCCGAGAGGATCCGTTGGCCGCCCCGCGCGGATGGTTCTCTCCACGCCGCCCAGGGACTGCGCGGTTTTCGTCGGCAATTAACGGTATTTTGTCCCCGTGATGCCGAACTCTGGGTTCCATTCAGCGCGGTGGTTGCTTGACAAACGAGAGCTGGTCCAGTAATGGAATGACGGGGCCCAATGGGGCAGCAGGGCTGGATCTCCATGCGGAGCCAGGGCCCTAAGGCGGCCCGACGGGGCGAGCCGAAGAGAGAACGGGATGTTGACGCACGCGTAGGGGGATGAACATGCGAATTACAACTCGGGGTGAAAACTGGGATTGGCGTTTGGCTGGCCAGCCACTGGTATTGCTGGCGGGGCATTTGTGCTGCGAGTTCGAAGACGACGCGGCCGATGATGTCGAGGAAGACAACGACGAATTTGATGACGACGATTCGGACGACGATGACGATGAAATGGACGACGACGACTTTGACCTCGATGATTTCGACGATGAATTCGATGACGACTTCGAGCAGGAGCTGGAGGACGAGGACGTTCTCGACACGAATTCGCACCTGGATCTGAGAATTGGCAATGGAATCATGCGGCCGGGCAGCCGATAGTTCGATACTGAGCATGTTTCCATCCCTACCACGCAACGCGGATTTTCCTCGTCTGGAAGAGGCAATTCTGGAGTTTTGGCGGGCACAGCGAATCTATGACCGATCGCTGGAGCAGCGTTCCTGCGCGCCGCGATTTGTGTTCTACGAGGGGCCTCCCACCGCCAATGGCCTGCCCCATCCAGGGCACTGCTTGACTCGGGCGATTAAGGACCTATTTCCGCGCTACCGAACCATGCGCGGTTACCGTTGCGAGCGGAAGGGGGGCTGGGATACTCATGGATTGCCGGTCGAGGTTGAGGTTTGCAAGGAACTCGGGATCCATTCCAAGGAAGAGATTGAGGCATTCGGAGTGGAGCCGTTTGTACAGAAATGCCAGCAGAGCGTTTGGCGCTATATGCAGCAGTGGGCTCGACTGACCGAGCGATTGGGATTTTGGATTCATTTGGAAGAGGCCTACGTCACGTACCACCAATCCTATGTGGAGAGTGTTTGGTGGTCGCTGAAAAACTTATTCGACCGCGGGCTGTTGTACCAAGGCCACAAGATTGTCTGGTGGTGGGCGCAGGGGGGAACAGCGCTCAGTAGTGGCGAGGTCGGCCAGGGATATCGGCAAGTGGCCGATCCCAGCGTGTTCGTCCGCTTTCCACTGGTGGATCGTCCGGACACGTCGCTGTTGGTTTGGACAACCACGCCCTGGACACTCCCCAGCAACCAATTTGCCGCCGTGCATCCCGAATTGGATTACGCCACGGTCTGGGACGCCGCCGCCGGCCAGCGTCTGATCATGGCGGCCGCTTTGGTGGAGACGATTGCCGCCAAAGTCAAGCGCGACTTGGCCGTTGAATCGACTCAAAAAGGGAGTCAGCTGATCGGCCAACGCTATCGACCGCCGTTCACCGACACCTACTACTCGTGTCAGGGAGAGCAGACCGGCCGCCTACGATCCGGGGGCCGCGAGGCGATCGCCTGGCGCGTGGTCGGGGCTCCCTTTGTGACCACGGATGCGGGGACTGGAGTGGTTCATCAAGCACCGGCGTTTGGCGAGGTGGACTATGAAGTCCTGGTCGCTGAGCAGCAACGGTTTCAAGAAAACGAGGGGCCGTCGCTAATATGCGCCGTCGCATCGGACGGCCGATTCACGGTCGAGGCACCCGCCTATCAAGGTCGGTGGGTCAAGGAGGCCGATAAGGACATTGCGCGGGATCTGCGGCAGGCCGGTATCCTGTACCATCAGGAACAATATCTACACGATTATCCGTTCTGCTGGCGGTCCAGCGAAGATCCGCTCATCCAGTATCCACGCATGGGCTGGTTCGTCCGGACGACCCAGTTTAAGGACCGCATGTTGGCAAACAACCGTTTGATCAACTGGCTCCCAGATCACATACGCGACGGACGGTTCGGAAACTTTTTGGAAACCAACGTGGACTGGGCCCTTTCCCGAGAGCGATTTTGGGGAACCCCTTTGCCGATATGGGTCTGCGAGAGCACCGGCCGCATGGAGGCGATTGCCCATTATGACGAACTGTTGCAGCGTCCCGACGTGCAAGGGACCGAAGTTTGGGCAGCCGCGAAACGGTCGCAACCGGATCTCCCAGAAGATCTGAAGGTACACAAGCCGTATATCGACGCCGTTCACTACGCATCTCCCTTTCAGCCGGGGGCCCGCATGCGGCGGGTGCCGGAGGTGATCGACTGCTGGTACGATTCCGGCGCGATGCCCTTTGCGCAGTGGGGCTACCCGCATCGCGGCCAACAGGAGTTCCAAGCCCAGTTTCCCGCCGACTTCATCAGCGAGGCGCTCGATCAAACGCGGGGCTGGTTCTACAGCCAGTTGGCGATCAGCACGCTGTTGTTTAGCAAGCCGA
>SXHS01000317.1 GCA_005773145.1 Planctomycetaceae bacterium
CACTTCCGCTTCGCGCAGCTTACCGATGATCTCTTCCGCCTTGAACTTTTGACCTCGTGCCATGAAATGCTCTCCTTCGGGTGGTGTCCAGTCACCGGATTCTCGCTCCAAAACTGGACTCGGGTGAAGGGGGCACGTCACAATCGAAGTCTGATGAATCCGCTCGGCTATTTGTGGATACCATTCCTAAGCTGTTACCGGCCTTGTCGACGGCATTGGATGCCCTGCCTAGGGAACTTGCGCTTGGCATTGCGGAACTTCTCAGATCGAGACAGCCAACTATTTCCAATGCCCAAAGCACATATCGTATTGTGATCAACGAGTCCGATAAGAAGTAAGATTGGTCACGCAGTGACGACTACGACGAATTCTTACGGCGGTCTGCGTTTCTGGAGCAGATCGTTTACCGCCCAGCCGCAGGCGCCGGCGGTTTAGTCACGGGGGCGTGATCGCCGGGGCGAGGTTGAGTGGGTGGATCGGCGTGCAAGACCTGTCTGGCATG
This sequence comes from Planctomycetaceae bacterium, assembly GCA_005773145.1. GTDB lineage: Bacteria > Planctomycetota > Planctomycetia > Pirellulales > Pirellulaceae > SXHS01. The sequence continues at coordinate 503 of SXHS01000317.1, forward strand.
GGTCACACGTGGCGTTGAAGCCGCCGGCGCCTGCGGCTGGGCGGTAAACGAATCCCACCGGACTTCGGGAGAATGCTGAGTTACGACCCCGTATCGATCGCCTTTGCGGCGATGGAGGCCCCTAGCCGCACAAATCCGTCCGGATGATCGGCCAGCGCGCGTAAGGCTGGGAGCGCAGGCCTCGCTCCAGGTCCGATCGCCTCCAACGCTCGCATGGCCGGTACACGCGTGGCATCGTCGTTGAGCAATTCCACCAATCGGCCTACGCCGCGCGCAGCTTCCGGACCGAGTTCGCACAACGCCCAGGCCGCCGCGCGCCGCTCCGAAGTATCAGTGCTGTCGAGTCCCGCCAAACAGGCCTCCAGTGACTGACCACGAAACGGTTTCGCCTCGTCCTTACGACGCTCGCTCACCACCGGTGCGATTTGGCCATTGGTCACAGGGCCCAATTGGTCGATATAGCAGGCGGCCCGCGCTCGCACACGATCATATTCCTGCCATGGTAATGGATCGCTCGGATCGGAAGCGATGTGCCTGTCGTTGGCCAAAATACGCGCCCGCAGATCGGCCAACCATGCCTTGGCCTCGACCGCTGCCGCATGGTCCGGGTGAGCGGCGATCGAATCCTCTAACATCTGCAGATAACGGTAATCATCGATCCCCTCGCGCCGCATCTCCCAACCGCTCGTCGGCATGGGCCGTTTGTCGGTCTCACGCATCCAGACCAGTTTGAACTTCTCCTGCGCGTAATAATGCCACGTGGTATGACCGCGCAATTCGTAGGCCCAAACATAAAACCCTGCGTAGTGTCGCTCCCACAAGGGTTGAAACGACATCGCATCGCAGTGATAGGTCCACACCTCCGCCCCTTGTCGCTTCCCCTCAGCACACATCTCCGGAGTGATTTCGCCACTGCGCACGATCCAGATATCATGCACGTCCCCCAGGCCATAGACGGCGGGAGCAAACATGGCCGTGCCGACCCGCATCCCGACGCCCCGCAGGGGCGCGTAGCGGCGCCGCAGTTCCGGGTTGGGATATGGCGGTTCGTCGTGCCCATACGCAACCAACTCGGGCCAGCCGTGCTTCATTCGTTCGCTTTCGTACCAGCCCATCGCCTGCTCTTGCTGGTCGAGCGTCAGGTCCCCGGGTTTCTCGGGGAGTTGCTTGAGATTGTGGGCGAAATGAATGATCGGGATCTCCGGTGTGGTCAGACCCACTTGCTTTGCCAGCGGAAGTAGAAAGGAGAACGTGCGATTGTCCGCAGGGGGGAGTGTTGAAAAGTTGATGGCCGCGTCCCGCACGCCGTACGCCATGCCGACGAGTGAGTTGTGCGAGTGCTCCGCGAGGTCGCGCAGGATCGCGGCAATCCACTCATCCGACTGCGCGAACTCCGGAATGCCCGAATCGCGCCCCCATTCCGCATAATAAAACGGGGCGTAGGCAATGCGAGCCCGCTGCAACTCGAACGCATGCACGGTGACATCCAGATCCAACTCGGCCACCGGACCACCGGCCGCCCGCAGGCGAATCTTGCCCGGATGTTTTCCGGCTGCCGTCGACTTGCCCGCATGCAGCGTGATCCAAAAAAATGCCGTGGTCTGTTTTTCCACCGTGTCGATCACGGCGGATTCATCCAAGCATACGTCGTGCAAATGGGGCCACACAGGGTTGGGATAGTCGTGCAACATGTCGCGCGTCTGTGCGTCGATACCCCGATGGACGCGGGCATCCAGATCGGAATCCACCTCGAGTCGGAGCTGCCGGACGTTGTCGGCCAAGGCATGAATGCCGATCTGCACCGAACGGTATTCGCCCCTTGCAAGTTCACAAGACACGGTGGTTACGATGGCGGCCCGTTCTGGGACAAATTCCGGGCCGATGCCGTCCGGCGGAATCGTCGGTCCGCCATACGGTCGGCCCGCGTCTCGCTGGATGTATACGCGACGGTTTGAATTCGCCGTCAGGGCCTCGGGCGAATTGCCGGGGATTGGCTTACGCCCCGATAGCAGTACCTGCAACGGCGTGTGTGGAAAGACCACATAACCACGCGTCAATTCACTCTGCGACCACGTCGTATCCGCCGCCGCGACCTGCGCGATGTCCGTCAAGCACACACCGACCAACATTGTGACCACACCAAGAAGTCGAGACACATAGACAGCTTTGATCATCACTGGTCCTTTCAATTGACTTGTCGGCCGGTTGGATCGGCCTGAGGCCTGCGAAGGGCGTGGCCGAGCCTTAGTGCTTCTCCATTTGCCGTTGATACTCGTCCAGCCGCTTAAGCGTGGCAGGAAATTTGTGATTTCGTAACCAGGCGCTATAAGAGATGAGTTGTTGGCTGGCAATATCCTTGGTCCACCGCAGGCCATTGCCACTAAGATGTACCGAGCCGATTCCGCGGGGATCGATCGACGACTGGAAGTAAACAATCTTGGATCCCTTTTCAAAATGCAAACTGATGGAGTCATGCAGTGGCTCGCCAAAGGGCTTCACCGTCCACCCCCGCTCCATCATCGCCTCGCTATACGCTTTCGACACGTCCAGGAGCGGGACTTTCTCGATCTCAAATTCGATCATACTTTTCTCGGCCGTGTAAGTCGGCGATCCGACGGCGTGCAGAATGGGCACGTCAGCGGCCTCGATTCCGTCGTCCTTGCCCGATTCGGCTTCGGGCCCATCCGCGCTAGCGTCCGGTTCCTCGGGATTCTGCCATGAATCCTTGGCGTATTTTCCGGCGAGAATACGAATCCTTCCGTCCGCCATCTCTTCTAAGGCAATCGTAACGTCCCGTTGTCCCCAGAAGTAAGGTAGATAGACAACCTTCTGTTCGATGTGGCGCCCGGATTCTCGTAGGGTCCAACCATGCTTCACCATAGCACTCTCGTAGAAGGCCGTGGCTTCTTGAAGACTCATTGAGGTGTTGGCCACCATGCGCGACTCCAAGTAGTCATCCCACTCCATCAGCCCTGCATCGGGAGGAACAGGAAGCGAGTGGAGCGTCAGCGACAGTCCGTAGCTCACGACAAAAAGACCCTCTTTCTCCCGGTCTCGTTGGACATTGACCCTCAACACCGTTCCATTTCTCACAAATTCAAAATCTCGCGTGTCGAGTTGTTCATTCTGGCTGCGGCCGAGCCGAACCACGGCCGTCCAACCAGCCTGGTGCAGTTTGCTGAGTAACTGCGTCTCGATTTGCAGCAAACTCGCACTAACTTTGTAGATCACACTCGTATCCCCTTCGTAGACAACTTCCTTGAGGCTGTCATCCAATCTGGGGGTTTTGCGAAGATCGTAGTTACCCAAGCATGAGAGGCTGATGAGCGTTTCTGTCGGCTTCTCGCCGTACAGGGAAAGGTTCAACAAATACCCATCCCTTCGATAGGGTACCGTGTACGGCGTGACCTGATCGGCAACCACTTGCCAACCACGTTCTTCCAGGATGTAGCGGAAAAACGCTGCAGCTTCTTCGCGACCCACAGGCGCGGCATAACTATCGGAACTAAAGCTGTCGGACTGTGGCTTCGCATCGGGCAAACGGGGGAGTGATCGCACATCCACAAGGGCCAAGTTTTCCGCCACGACAGCCGGTTCGCCGGAATCGTGTCTGGTGACGGCAATCGGCGTTTGCAACGGTGTCAAGCCAAACACCTTGCCCTCGTCCGGTCGACCCCAAATGCGTATTCGTCCCGTGTCGGTTCCCACAAGCAGCAGGTGTGTGCGTGGGATCCAGCTGGCATCGGTCACCGTGCTACCGGCGGCATCGATCACCTGCAAGATTTGGCCGGTCGTAGCATCGAGGATGCGAATTTTCTCTCCCGTCACCACGGCCACAAGCTTTTCATCCGACGTAAATCGGATCAACGGGTTTCGATAGGGAACACCTCGGTATTCGCCACATGCAACGTCCTCCGTCAAGTTCCATCGCTGTAGGCTCTCGGCCGCTCCGAAGACAAGTTCCTGACGATTGGGGGCTAGTGCCACGGCCGTCTGATACTTGCCTGATGGATACGTCTTGAGTTTCTTGCCCGACGCCGTATCCCAAGTGGACATGGTTTCGCCCGCCGCGATCAATACGTTTGGCCCGATATACTCCAGGTGTTTGACTTCGCGAGCATCAACGTCAATGGTTCCCTTCTTCTCCAGAGTGTCGGCGTTCCAAACCGTGATCTCGCTGACAAACGGAATGGTGGCGATCTCCTTGCCGTCTGGCGAAATGGCAAGTCCCACAATGTCGTGTGTGTCCGTCTCGCGGGAGACAAGCTCCTTGCGGCCCGCAATGTCGAACGTGCGCAAGATACCGCCGGCGTCCCCCACGGCACACCAATCCGCAACGGGCGAGACGGCGAAACAAAGCAAGCGTTTGTCATCCTCGGTTTGCGGTCCGATGAACTCGTGGACCGGCTCCTCACGGCTGATGTCCCATAGCGTTAGCCTCGTGCCGCCGAGCAGGTACTGCTTGGCATCATTTGTGGCGGCGATGAATGAAACGAATCCAGTCTCGGGGTGGTCTCGATACGCCAACAACACCAATGGGTCGAACGCAGCGACCTTCCAACGGGCCAACTGCTCAGAGGTCGGTTTTGCTACCGGCAGCTCGCTTTTCTGACCCTGCGACGCCGGTCCCTGCGCCGTTGGTACGACCGCTGCGGGACCACTCGGCGCGGTCTCCGCCGTCGCCCCTGAA
>SXHS01000318.1 GCA_005773145.1 Planctomycetaceae bacterium
ACAAAATATCGCACGGCGTTGTGAGGAAAGTAGCTGCGAAACTCGGAATACAACTGGGCGGCGAGCGTCTTGTTGTGCGAAATGACCAGCGTGGGGCGCTGCAGCTGACAGATGACGTTCGCCATGGTAAACGTCTTGCCCGATCCGGTTACGCCCATCAGCACCTGGTAGCGGTTCCCGCTTTGGTATCCGCGCACCAAAGAGGCAATCGCCGCGGGTTGGTCACCGGCCGGTTGATACGGGCTGACGAGTTCCCACGTCACGCAACACTCCTTGCTCGAAGACCTGAGTCGCTCGAAGAATCAAGGCGCGCCACGCGCCCCGTAAGACTCTAACGCACGCCTAGGGGTTCAAGATAGGGCTGAATACGTTCGATCAGCTTGGGGCCAATGCCGGGTACGCGTTGCAAATCCTCGGGGCGCTGGAACGGCCCGTCCGTTTGTCGCGAGGCGACGACACGACGTGCCAGGTTCTCCCCCAGGCCCGGTAGTTGTGCCAATTCGGGCCAGCTGGCCCGATTGATGTCCATCGTGAACCGGACCACACGTGGCGGAGCGGCATCGATATCCACCGAGCGGCCTTGATGGGCGCCACGCCACCAACCATGACCGGCGATCATCACGAGTGCCACAGCGACCCACGCGGCCAGCGTCCGCTGGTCGGCCGGGCGCACGCCGGATCCGGTACTCGCGTGCCGGCTGCATGGTTCCTGTTTGGGTTCCATGGTGTAATCCACCCCGTTGGCACGCGGTCGCCGCTCCGCTATGAACAAGGGAGCACCATCGCGTTGGCCCGTTGCCGACACGATCCGCGGTGGGCTTGATTTCCTGATTAAGCGATACCTGTCATGTCCCGCTCCTTCTTCGGTGTCACCACGACCATGACAATCCACAAGGATTATGAACCAATTACCTGGGATGGGGCAACCGCAGCTGCGTGTCGACAACTTTGGCAGTTGGCGATGGCCGAGGATCTTGGTGGGGGGCTCGATTGGACGACGACGGCCCTGATCGCCGAAACCGATCAAGGTAGCGCGGCCGTTGTCGCGCGCCAAGCAGGCGTTGTTGCCGGCATGCGCTCGATACCGTTGTTGCTGGAAACGATTCCAGCCGATGTCCGCTGGGACGCGCATGTGGACGATGGAGCAGTCGTCGGCGCGGGGCATATCGTCGGCGAACTATCGGGATCGGCACGAGATCTGCTTCAATTAGAACGCTCGCTGCTCAATCTGCTGGGCCGATTGTGCGGCATTGCCTCCCTAACGCGGCGATACGTGGAAGCCGTACAAGGGACCGGCGCACGCGTTTACGATACGCGAAAAACGACTCCCGGCTGGCGCCGACTGGAAAAATTTGCGGTGGGCTGCGGAGGTGGTTGCAATCACCGACTGGGACTCTACGACGGCGTGTTGATCAAGGACAACCACTTGGCGATCGGTCAACAGCGCGTCTCCGGTCCCGTGATCGACCCCGCACAAGCGGTCGTCCAGGCTCGAGCATTCGTCAACGCCCACCTAAGTCCCCACGAGGCGGCGCGAATCTTGATTGAAATTGAACTGGACGATCTCGCCCCGTTGAAGTCCACGCTCGCGGCTGGACCCGACATCGTGTTGTTGGACAATATGTCGTGCGAACAACTCCGCACGGCCGTAGCGGTCCGCGATCGAGTCGCCCGCCACGTGCAGCTGGAAGCATCCGGAGGCGTGTCGTTGAGCACAGTACGGCAAATCGCCGAAACGGGCGTGGATCGTATCAGCGTCGGTGCGCTGACCCATAGCGCCATCAGCTTGGACCTGGCGTTGGAATGGTCGTACTCCCGTTCAACGTGAATCACCTCACCATCCTGCTTTCGCCCGCGCATGGGTGCGCGAGTGACTCTCGAAGCCTGGGACCGCGCGGCTAAAATCCTTCGCGGCTAAAATCCTTCACAGTGCGGCCGTCTGCGACGTCGTGGGCCTGCGGCATCGATGACGTCGTGGGCACGGTAACGCATTGGTTGGGCAGCCGGCCAGTGCCGACTAGGACCAACAGCGCGATACCCAACACAATTCGATAGGCGATGAAAATGGCCGTCGTATGGGTGCGCAGATAGGCCATCAGGAATGCAATGGCAAGGTACCCGACCACCCCAGCGACCAGCGTGCTGACCACGAGATTGAATATCTGGTCCCCACTGCTGAAGAGCAACTCCCTCTCGTCGATCATTTCATGCACGGCGGCCGCAAAGATTGCGGGCAAGGACAAAAGAAACGAGAACCTGGCCGCAGCCGGTCGCGTGAGTCCTTGCAGGAGTCCCCCGGTAATCGTTACCCCTGAGCGAGATGTACCCGGTATCAGAGCCATGGACTGAGCGATACCAACGACCAAGGCGTCCCACCAGGTGGTCTCTGCCAGGCCTCGCGGGGTCTGGTGTCGCCGCGTCCGGGCGATGAGCAGCGTTTCTGCCAAGGCCAATACGATTGCCAGCCCGATCAGGGCCCCGGCAATCACGTTGAGCGAGCGGAAGTCGCGGCGAATTTGCTCCTTGAACAATAGACCGAAGACGACGATGGGGATCGTCGCGACAATCATCATCCAGGCCAAGCGGGCGTCCTGGGTGCCCCAAGGATTTCGCTCGACCAGGCCACGGCAAAATGCTCGCGTAATCCGTACGAGGTCGGACCGGAAAGAAACGACAACAGCCGCCAATGTGCCGCATTGAATCACGGCGGTGAATGCCGCCCCCGGATCTTGCCAGCCCAGCAGCGAGGGCACGATCGCCAAATGGGCCGTGCTGCTAATCGGCAAGAATTCGGTGAGTCCCTGCACGATTCCCAGGACAATGGCTTCCCAAAGGGTCATGGTTGGCGTTCGCATCCCATGGCGTTGCGGATTTGGCGTGAGCAGGTCAGAGAACCTTCTGCAACCGCCCGGCCGTACTGGGCCGAGCCCAACAATAGCCTGTTTGTGTCCCCTGTCCCAGGGCCGCCCCGGCCGTAAAACACCAATGCAATGGCTGGGTCTCCGCGGCTCTGTGTGAGTCCAGTCCGTTTCTGGACCAAAACGTTGGCCTCTGGGCGCCTGCCCACCCTGACGAAGCTGTCGTCCCTGACGAAAAAGTAGAATTTTTTGATTATCGCATATTGACAGGCGGGCAATCGGTGCTAGTATGGGGGGAGTGGGTCCGGCTTCCGCACACCATTGCGGGATTAAAGAGGCTAGTAGTTCGTAGGACTAGTGAAGGTCCGGGCCTGATGGGTAACGCCTCCTCTTTGGCGTAAACACGTCTTTTTTTCGGGATTGCTCATGTAGCCGTTGGGGGCATGTGGTCGCTGCGATGTCAGCCCACTTGATCTTGCCACGGTCGCTGCTCGTCCGATGAGCAGCCCTCCGTTCTGAGCTGAGCTTCCCCCCTTCCGCAAGCAAAACACCTTTCCAAATCGTGTATCGCTGCGCGCCCTCGTCGGTTGTTCGCTGCGGTCCCGTGTGTCACGGGCTGCGCGCCCTCCGAGGTCGGATCGTGGTCGGTGCGCGATGCGGATCAACTTGCGTGAGGACCTAAGTGCAGCCAGTTGGTGGACAGGGCAGAGAGCAATTGAGGGGGTAGAAATCGCGTTCGGCGGCACACGTTGTTTCCAGCGGCAAGGGGTCACCACTTTGCCAAGGGAGAAAGCAACGATGAGGCAGATGAAACAGCAGAATGTGATTCGGTGGGCGCGGATGCTCTGCGTCTGGGTGTTGATGGCGTGTGGGGTATCCAGCCCACAGGCGCACGCGCAACTTGGCGCGGAGGTCGGCTATCGCGTGGGGATCGCTTCTGATTTGCAGATACTTCGCGATCCGGACAGTCGACTAGCTCGAATGAGCGCGACATGGAAGACGCCATCTGAGATTTCCCTGGCCCGGAGCACGCCGATCGTTCGCATCACGAATACGTCGCAGACCGCCACCCTGACCGGGTTCAGCATCGACATCAACGACCCCATGTTTGTGTTCGATGCAATCAAGGTGGCTGAGGCCCCGGCCGGGGTTTCTCCGTCTTTTCTGAGCCCAACCGACATGATGAATAACCAGAACATGAGTCCCACGCTGCGATTGTCCTTTGGGAATCGTCCCTTGCTGCCGAACGAATCCTTTGCCTTTTGGTTGGATTTGGAACGGTCCAATGGCGCACGCGGTTTAAATGCTGATTTTCGCAACTGCCTTTGGGACCAGTTTGGCAATAGCCGTTTGGACAACGCGACCCTTCAAGCGACTTTTAATGCGGGCGCGTTGAACCCCGCCCCACTGTTTGACTATCGCATGCTGAACGAGACGATTCCCCGGGGCGCCGATGGCACAAGCGGCCAATCGGTTGTGTTTCCTTTGATGCATAGCGCCGAATTGATGGGGGCGTTTTTCTTCAACCAAGTAGGTGTAGGGCTGGCCGTTCCGGAGCCGTCGACAGGGATCTTGTTGGGACTTGGATTACTGGCTGGCCAGCGACAGCTCCGCAAACGGAGGTCGGTTTGATCGCGTTGCCTGTTGAGGGCCGCCGCCAGTTGTTCAGGATGTTTTCCAGGCCCTGCTTGGTTTCCCGGGGTTCGGCCGGCTGGGCCCCCCTCGGTGCGCGGGGCAATGAGCCGGGTCGTGACGGTTTTAACGGTTTTTTCAATAAAACCAAAAGTTCCGTTTCGCCCGGTGCCGATGAGATCAACGAATCGGGTGAGATGATCGAACGATCCGCCTTGGGGGGCTTGGATCGAGCGCGAGTCCCCGCAACGTTGTGGTCATGGTTTGCCATGAGTGACTGAGTGCTCGTTGTGGCCTGCTCGGCTCCGAATCTGCAAGCTTCCCTGCAAACGCCATGAGGGGAGTTACTATGAGATTGGTAGGGATGCTACGAGTGGGGGTGTTGGCCCCCTGGATCTTCTTCGCGGCTCATCCGGCGCAATCCGAAACATTTGCGCCCATCACGGATTCTGCCACCTATTACGGCCAGAGTGGTGGGGACGCGTCCATTCATGAGGCCCTGGGGCCGCCGGTATCGCGACGGGTGTCGCAAGTCTCGGCTCCGGCCCGGTCCGTCTCGACAGAAGGCGCGGCGAGTGCTGAACAAGGGAGTATGTTCGCCCCCTCCACGGACGGGGCCGCCTGCGGCACGTGCGATGGATTCGGCTGTGGCTTTGGTTGCGGCGATGATGCTTCATGTTGGAGCGACGCGGCCTGCTGTGAAGCGAATGAGTGCGGCGCGACCGGGTGGGGCTGCGGACCGATTCGACTGGTCGCTGGTGCCGAATATCTTCGAGCACGCCCCTCATTTAGCGAACCCCTAGCGTTCATTCGACAGGTACGCCCCGTGGGCCAAGGCTCCAATGGAATCCAAGAGAACATTGATGAGGGCGTGTTCTACGAATTTGATCGCCAGGACTCAGTACGCGCCTACTTGGGTCTGCGGCTGGACGAATGCTGCAGTGAAATTCGTTTTACCTATTGGCAGTTGGAATCCGATGCGCGCGTGGGAGACGTGGCCTCCACCGACGCGAATGGCAATGACGTTTTCTTAGATATCTACGAGGTGACGGCCGTGTTGCCGGGAGAGCGACTCGATGCACAGGCCAACGTAGGTGGCAACGTGTACGATCTGACCTATAGTCGCTGTCTCATGCCTCAGTCAAATTGCTGCCAGGATCCCTGCGGGTGCTGCCCAAACTGGCAGCTCAACTGGTCCGCTGGTATTCGCGGAGCGAACTGGGAGTACGAGACATCGGTCGTTTCGACCTCGCTTAATCAGGGCCGGGCCGATACCCGCATGGAGTTCTCCGGTGCCGGACCCTTGGTTGGCCTGGATGGTCGCTACGGTTTCCGACGAATCCCATGGGCAGCTGCCTACGCTAAATTCGACACGGCGTTGTTGTTGGGCGAGTACAGCCACGAATTGGTGCGGACCGCACAGGTTGGCCCGAATACCAACGTTGAAAGATTTCTAGCCGACGACATTCGTCGGGTAATCCCAGTCACCACGCTGGAAGTCGGTATGGCCTGGCAGGTCACCCAGCGGTTGGACTTGATGGCTGGGTGGTTTCACCAGGTATGGTGGGACTTGGGCATGACCGAAGATACGGTCAGCGACATCCTGTTCTTTTCTCGCGACGACTCGAACATCATGGCCTGGGACGGCTTGACGCTCCAAGCTCAGTGGGTCTTCTAGTGGTGACCGTTGAGCTTAGCCGGGGCAGCGCCCGTCGGGGTGCGATGGGGGGGCCTATACTAGCCGCGATCAGATGGTACTAGGCACCCGGCACACTAGGCACCGGGAGTACGTAGACGGCGTGATCGGCGTTCGGCACGCAGACGCGCGCGGCGATTAATTTCGCTGGGCTTTTCGTAATACTCACGACGTCGCATCTCTTTCTTGATACCACTACGCTCCACCAGCTTGCGAAATCGGCGGACCGCTTCCTGGATACTTTCGCGGTCGCGAACAACCAGCTTAACCAATTTTTCCTCCTGTCCGGGCAACTGCCAAATTCTACGAGACCCCAAGTCACTGCCAGCAACCAGCAAGCGGCCCAGTGTACACCAGCCGGCCGGCGGCTGTCCAGCCCAGCGAACTAGGTGTTTGCTATCGCCCGTACGGGAATAACCGTCAGGACTTTCCCAGGTGGCGGTACTAGCTCTGCGGGCACGCCCAATTGTGGTCGATCCACGCGGCTCAGCGCGCCGATGGGTGGCTAAGGACACGCAGGCGACCGAACGCGGCGCGGGGGTTCCCACCGATTCGGGGACGGGCGGGCTGCGACCGGTGTCCTCGTGAAACCATCTCCCTGATCGGCCCACCACCTCAGAGCCCCGTGTGCCTCCATGCCAAACGAGCCGAACCGACCGTCATTGCTAGAGGAACTCGACGCGAAACAGAACGAGGTTCTCGAGCAGTTGGATGCCCTCAATGGCCGCATCGAGGCGGTCCTACGTGACTGGAGCCAAGAGACCAAGGGGGCCTAGGCGACCACTTCCGGCTCGTTCCGCGTGATGGTCAAGCCCAAGTCCTGAATCATGCGATAGTCGGCCTCGGGGAGTTGCCCCTTGGTGGTGAGGTAATCGCCCACGAAGACCGAGTTGGCCGGGTAAAAGCCGAGACACTGCATGCTCCCCAAGTGCAATTCTCGGCCGCCGGCAATGCGCAGCTCGCACGTTGGGTTGGCCATGCGAAACATGGCCAACACCTTCAGGCAGTAGCGGGGCGTCAAGGGGCGAACGATCGGCTGGGTCGATACGGGGGTGCCATCCACGGGGTGGAAAAAATTTACCGGAATCGAATGCACGGCCAGGTCGCGCAGCTCCAGGGCCATGCGGACCACGTCTTCATCCTGCTCCCCCATGCCAATGATGCCGCCACTACACAATTCCATGCCCGCTGTCCGCACGGCCTGCAGGGTCGCAATCCGGTCCTCATAGGTGTGCGTGGAGCAGATCTGTGCGTAGTACTCGGGGCTCGTGTTCACGTTGTGATTCACTCGATCTACGCCACAAGCCTTTAGTCGGTTGGCTTGCTCCGGAGTTAGCAGGCCCAGGCAGGCGCAGATTTTCAGGTCGTAGCGTTGCTTAATCTCCGGAACGATCGATGTAATGGCCGACATCTCACGCTCATTCGGCCCCCGTGCCGAGATCACGATGCAATAAGTCTTGGACTTGCGCTCGTGGGCCACGCGGGCCCCCTCCAATATCTGGTCCCGATTCAACAAGTTGTAGCGGGGAATCTCCGACGAGGCGACCTTCGATTGCGAGCAATAACCGCAGTCTTCGGGGCACAGTCCACTCTTGGCGTTCATCAGGAAATAGAGCTGCACCGTATTGCCGAAATACTGGCGGCGGACCCGATAGGCGGCGGCTAACACCTCCAGCAATTGTTCATCGGGACTGCGCAGTATTGCGAGCCCTTCGCTCTCGGTCAGGGCATGTCCCTTCAGGATCCGATCAGCCAACGGCTGCCAATCGAGAATGGAGGACGGCCTGGTGGGTGCGTCGGTGGCGGTGGATTGAATCATTCGTGTTGTCCCTGATCGGTAATTATGGCAGGTAGCTTGTGGGGTCGCAACCCATTTGGAGCGAGGCCCCTGTTGCCCAATGGACGCCGGTGCACAATTCGACCACAATACACACTGGCAGGTAAGGGTAGGGATGGCCCGGTAATTCGAGCGACGCACATGGCACAATTGCATCTAGTTCGGTGGGGCGCTTTAGGACAAGTCGGACGCTTTACGTCCGTCGATGCGACGCTCTACCCCCGTGGCACCGACGTGGTTTGTCGCACGTCGCGCGGCCTGGAGATTGGCCAGGTGCTCAACCATGCCCGGCCGCAAGCCTCGCTCGCCGCCGAAGGCCGATTGTTGCGTGCCATGACCGACGCGGATCGAATGCTGGCGGAGCGCCTGCACCGCCACCGTCACCAGGCGCTCGACGCTTGTCAACGTCTGCTGGACGACCGCGGGCTGAATGCCACGTTGATGGATGTCGAACACCTCTTCGATGGTCAGTCGCTTTATTTCTACTTCTTGGGCGAGACACCCCGCGAGCTGGAATCGTTGACGAGCGAACTTGCGTCGGCCTACGATGCCAAAGTCCAATTTCAGCAATTTGCTCGCAGCTTGTCCGAAGGGTGCGGCCCCGACTGTGGTTCGGAAGAGGCGGCAGGCCAGGGATGTGGCAGCGGATGCCAAAGCTGTGCCGTGATGGACGCGTGCCATTCGAAGCGGGGATCCTGATTCGATCGCCGGCCTGATTGAAGCGCCGGGGAGTGCAGACGACTCTAAGTCGACTAGTCGGGATCATGAGGCAGGCTGGCCAGAAATTCGCTCATCTCTCCGGCTGCGTGCGTATTTCCCTGCAAGCGCGCCTGTTCGATACCTTCTCGCAGGATCGAAGCCGCTTCGCTGGACCGCCCCAGCCGGACTAGCTGTTGCGCGGCCATGAAATACGCGGGCACATAGGGGGGCGCGTCGGACATGAGTTCATGGAAGGCAGCCAGACTTGCGCTGTGCTCCGCATGCTTCTCTAGCTCCAAGGCACGCCCGTAACGCAAGAATGTGTCCTGAGGGTCTTCTGCCAACAGGCTTTCAATTCGCTCCAATCGCGATCGGTCAGCAGGGCTGGACATGAAAATTCGTGGGGTTGCGTTTGGTGGTTGACCGTCTATCGGTTGGCCTTTCGATCGGCACGCCGCCATCGTATCGGCCTTACATGCGACCCGCAAGCAGGGCACGGGCTGACGCTGGGCGATGTCGCCAGCGATGCTGGCGCAGCTAATGCTGCCGCATTCACACGCGACCAGCGCAACCGCTGACACGAGCAGAGTGGCCGGAAACGTGAAAGACGTGAAAATAGTCGTCTTCTGAAAAGTTGATTCAACCGGGCCAAACCGGCGAACCGATAAAGAGCACGCGCGGAGTTCACGTCTCACGTTTTTCAGGTAGTGACCATGCACTGCAAATCGAAAAAACAAACAAGAATCGTACCTTGTCTGCATGCCGTGATCTTGGTGGGCCTGTCGGGTTACGGTCTGGCCGCCCCGACGCCCGCTGCTGAGCCGCCACGAAATGCTCGTGTGACGAGGGCTCCGGCACGATTGACGCCGCCATCCGCCGCACCGATCCTTTCCGGGCGTGCACTGCGGATCGAGGATGGCGCCGTTGTCGGGACCGTGGCTCGCCATGGGGGGAGACCATCCACCCCGCGTCCGGAATCCGGGCTGGCCGAGGCTGAGCACGAAGACGGCTCCGGTCCGACACCGATTCGGGACGGACTACGAGACGCCAAGCGAGTCTTTCAGTCCGCGTTGGACCGCGCGCGTGGTACGGCCAGTCCTTCCGATCGAATGCAGCAAATGTCCCGGTCACGTCTTGATACCGAACTCGATGCGCCCGCGGCGTCACACTCGACACCCAATCGTGCGGGGACTCCACGTCCCTTTCGAGCGGATTCCGAGGGAGCAGCCACTGGTTCCACAGCGGCCGACGATGGCGAGTCGACTGGCAGGAGTCGTTCGGCCCTGCCGGATCGCTTGACGCCTCAGTTGGAAAAGGAGTCCCCTGTGGCTGAGTCCGGGGAGGACGAACCAATAACTCGCGAACTTGCTCTGCCTCTGCCAACCCGGCTCACGACACGCCCCATCGGCAACTCACAGCCAGTCCCTCAGGCATCCGAGCCCCCCTCGCGCAACCCTGTCCAACTGAGTACAGAATCCGTCCGTGCAGAGGATGCGACGATCCCCACGCCAACATCGTCCATAGCCGGTTTGGATGAGCCCTCGTTGGAACCCATGGCACCCCCAGATGCTTCGTCGACGATCACGACGACACCAGAGACAATGACACCTTCTGGGAACAGTGGCCGGTTGTCCGCTACCTTCTCATCGCGTCGATCAGCCGGCGAACGTGTGGAGGCGGCGGAAACGGACGCCCAGCCGAATCAGTCGGCGCGAGTGGAGTCGGTCGACGACCATTCGTCTGGCTACGAAGCAGCGCCCATGAGCATCGCACCACAGGCATCGTCCGCTCCGACAGAGGACGCCCAGCCCCTCGTCATGTCGAATACGGGCCCTTCCATC
>SXHS01000319.1 GCA_005773145.1 Planctomycetaceae bacterium
AGTTGATCCGCCAGCCACGTCGGCGCTATGGAACGCGCTAGAGGTTCTTGCACCACATATTGGCTCGGATCAACTCGAACGCGGTCCAGGTGCTCGCGTCGCTCCGCCAGCGACAGCGTGCGGCCATCCACAGGAGGATGCGCGCGGTATATGTATGCCCGACGCAAGAGTAATCTATCGAACTGACTCTCCAGCAGGCGCATCCCCTCGGCCATACCGCACCACCAGGTGGGCTTACACGCTAGAAGCAATTCCTCGCCCAATAAGAATTGGCATAAGCGCGGCCAATAAGCTTGAAAGACCGGGGACTCCGCCAATCCGCTGCCGACGGCATTGGCGATCGCCAGCTTGCCGCTGCGAACCGACTGTAACAACCCTGGCGAACCAGCGTTTCCATCTGCGAGAAGTTCCAATGGGTCACAGTCTCCGTCATTGATTCGCCGCAATATGACGTCGACTGGCAACAGGCCGGCCAGAGTCTTCCAATACGTCTGTTCTCCACGTACGGTGAGGTCGCTCCCTTCCACCAGGGAGTACCCCAAATAGCGAGCCAAATAGCCGTCCTCAAAGTACCTTGAGCTGCGCGGCCCCGGCGACAACAGGACCACACGCGGATTGTCGTGATTGTCCGTGGCCATTCCCTGCAGCGTTTCTCGCAGCGCGGCAAAAAATGACGCCAACCTTTCGGTATGCAGCGACTCAAGATCTCGCAGCAGCGTGCGAGAAATGATGATGCGATTCTCGAGCGCGTAGCCCGCCCCGGAAGGGCCTTGCGTGCGGTCGGAGAGGACGGACCAGCGACCATCCGCCTGCCGGGCCAGATTGCACGCGTGCAAAATCAGGTGGCCACTGGCTTGGGAGCCAATTTGGTGGCAGGCCAGCCAGTACAGCGGGTTCGCAAACACGACCGTCGCTGGCAATACACCGGCGCGCAGGGCCCGCTGTGGACCGTAGACGTCAGCCAGAAAGGCATTGATCAACCGAGATCGCTGCTTCAGTCCCGCTGACAGTGTTTGCCAATCATCGGCTGAGATCAACAGCGGGAGGGGATCCAGCTCCCACGGGCGATCGGGGCCCTGCGGCGCTCCCACACTGTTGTAGCTGACGCCATTCTCTCGTAGCAACCGACGGGCCTGTTCTGCCCGTTGCGCCAACTTGAGCCCACCCACGCGTCCCACAGCCTCCGCAAACCGACGCCAAGCGGGCCGTAATTGCCCGTCGGCAAAGGCCTCATCGTAATCGCTCGATGCCTGCGCATAGCCCCGCCAGTCATTGTCTGCTCCGCAGTCTAGCGCAATCAGTGCGGACTCCTGATCCATCACGTAGGCAACCCCATTTCCATGCAACTCTCACCGGACCTCCGGCATGCAGCGCGAGTGGAGCACCCGCATCCTGATCCGAGTTCAGTACTTTATCACAATTCCTAGGGCGTATGAACATCGTCCCAGTTTGCCGCCTGCACCGGACGGCGCAGGTCCAGCGTGTGGGGATAGTCGCGATTGACTTCCATCGGTGGCAAGATGATCGGTTCGACGCGGCGAATATAAGGGAAAAACCGCGCGATGCGACGGCTTTCGGCTTCGTATGAGTTCACCGGAAATGCCTCGTAATTTCGCCCACCAGGGTGCGCGACGTGCCAAGTGCAGCCGCCGATACACTTTTCGTTCCAGGTGTCGATCAGCTCGAACACCAGTGGAGCGTGTACACCGATCGTGGGATGCAGGCAGGCGGCCGGTTGCCAGGCACGAAAGCGAATACCGGCCACAAATTCCCCAGGTGTATTCGTTCGTTGCAAAGGCACGCGGCGTCCATTGCAGGTGAGTAGATGACGGGAATGTGTCATGCCACGGACCTTCACCTGTACGCGTTCCAGCGACGAATCCACGTAGCGACTGACGCCACTGCCCGAACCTTCTTCACCCAGCACGTGCCATGGCTCAAGCGCCTGACGCAACTCCACCTCAATACCCTGCTCGGAGATCCGACCAATCAGCGGAAAGCGAAATTCAAAGTGCGCAGCGAACCAGGCGGGATCAAAAATCAGATCAGTTCGCGCTAGATGCCCCAAGACCTCAGCAAAGTCATTCGCAATATGATGTGGCAATAGAAATTGGTCGTGCAGCAGTGTGCTCCAACGTACCATGGAGCGTGTATAGGGCTCGGTCCAGAACGATACTAATAACCCACGCAAGAACAGTTGCTGGACCAAGCTCATGCGGGCATGCGGCGGCATTTCAAACGCGCGGAACTCGACGAGTCCCAATCGACCGACACTAGAATCTGGCGAAAACAGCTTGTCAATGCAGAATTCCGTGCGGTGCGTGTTCCCCGTCACGTCAACGAGCAAATGCCGCAGCACCCGGTCCACCAACCAGGGGGGACATGGTTCAAGCTCGAGGTGGGGAAAGGCCGTCTCCAATTCGTAGATACTCTCGTGCCGGGCCTCATCCACACGCGGCGCCTGACTGGTAGGACCGATAAACAACCCGGAGAACAGGTAGGAAAGCGACGGATGATTATTCCAAAACGCCAACAGGCTGCGAAGCAGGTCGGGCCGACGCAAGAAGGGGCTATCTGCCGGCCTGGCACCACCCAACACAAAATGATTGCCTCCTCCCGTGCCGGTGTGCCGGCCATCCAGCATGAACTTGTCGGCTACCAATCCCGTCAGGCGGGCTTCATCGTAAAGCGTGGTGGTGATTCGAGTGAGCTCATCCCAGCCACCAGATGGCTGCAAATTCACTTCAATCACGCCTGGGTCGGGGGTGATCTTAAAATGCGTCAGCCGATGATCGTGGGGGGGCGGATAACCTTCGATGCGCACCGGCAATTGCAACGCGGCGGCCGTCTGCTCCACTTCCCTCAATAGATGCAAATAGTTCTCGACATGACCAAGGGGGGGCATGAACACGTGCAGTATCCCCTCTCGGGCCTCCACGCACAGCGCGGTGCGGATTGGAGCGGCCGACGGATCCTCAGCGAACGATTTCCGCAGAGGGATCTCAGCGGAAAACGCGGCGTCAGCGGCTGGCATCGTCGGCCCACGCGCCTGATGTAGTTGCAGTAGTTCCGCAGTTCCCTCGAACGGATCGCGAGGGAGCGTGTAATGCTCATCGTGGTGCGGCGACCATGGCATGGAATCCAGCGGCAAGCGAAATCCCAGGGGTGAATCGCCCGGGATAAGAAACATGTGTTCCGCCCGAAACAACCAGGAACTACTCTGCCATTCCGTGTGGTGCAAGTCGTAATGAGTCGGGCGCAAGGGGAGGGCGTAGCCTACAATTCGGTCGAGTCCTTGCTCAAGAACTCGCGCCAGGCGAGCTCGCTCGGGTGAATCTTGCAACCTGTGGTCCGCCGGAGCAACATTCGTTGGCAAACGGCGCTCCCGCCACAGGTAATACCAAACGTCCTCGTACGCGGGGATTACATACTCGCCAACAACCCCTAACCGCTGGGCCAGCATGTGCATGAACCGCAAAGCATCGTCAGCTGAGAATCCATACGACGCATCATCTCGCGCCATCCATGCCGGATCGTGCCAGATCGATTGGTGGTCTTTCCGCCAGAAACAGCCTAGCGCCCAGCGTGGCAACGGTTCGCCCGGATACCATTTGCCTTGACCGTAGTGCAACAATGGCCCGACGGAAAAACGATCAGCCAATCTCTGCAGCAATTCCCCGGCAAGGGAGCGTTTCTGCTCGCCCAGTGCTGCCGTATTCCATTCAGGTTGATCTCTAGCGTCCAGCGAAACGAACGTTGGCTCCCCCCCCATCGTCAGTCGGACGTCGTACCGGTCCAGCAAGCGATCCACCCGATCCCCCAACGCCATGATCCGCTCCCACTGCGCCTCGGTATATGGCCGGGTGACTCGCGGCGTCTCCTCGATGCGGTCCAAATGCATTGAAAAATCGAACTCACATTCGGAGTCGCTAACGAGCCCCGAAATCGGTGCTGCGGTCTGCGGCTCAGGTGTCGCCGCCAGCGGTAGATGACCTTCGCCGGCTAGTAGGCCTGAGGTCGGATCGAGGCCAACCCATCCCGCGCCGGGGAGGAAGACCTCCGCCCAGGCGTGCAGATCCGTGAAATCCGCCTCCGCCCCGCTCGGTCCACTCAATGGCTTCACATCAGGCTTGAGTTGAATGAGGTATCCGGAAACAAATCGCGCCGCCAGTCCTAAGTGGCGCAAAATCTGCACGAGCAACCAGGCACTGTCACGACACGAGCCGCTCCCTTTGGCAAGTGTTTCTTCACAGCACTGCACGCCGGGCTCAAGCCGAATTAGGTAGCCAACATCCTGGTGGACCATGCGATTCAGATCGACCAGGAAATCGACCGTACGCTGCCGCGCACGGGGTATCGCCTGCAGATATGCCGTCAGCCGACGGCCGGCTGGTTCTGCCCTTAGGCATGGTAACAGTTCCTCCTGCAAAGCCGGGGGGTAGTGGAAGGGAAACTCGAGTGCCTCGTCTTCCAAAAAGAAATCGAATGGGTTGATGACCGTCAGTTTCGCGACCAGGCGAACCGCCACGGTGAACTCCTGCGTGGGCTCCGGAAAGACCGCGCGGGCCAGGAAGTTGCCGTGAGGATCCTGCTGCCAATTGAGGAAGTGGTTCGCCGGCTCGATGTTCAGCGAGTACCCGGCAATGGGCGTACGGCAGTGTGCAGCCGGACGCAAGCGAATAACCTGCGGGCCGAGGGAAACCAGCCGATCATAACGGTAGCTGGAACGGTGCGTGAGCGCAACGCGAATGGACACGGGAGGGTTCCTCTGTGAGCCGGATGCTGGTTCGTCACTCGCGGGCAGGCTCTCTATTGCCCAACGTCGGCGACAAGGACCGGCGCCTGTTCCGGTTTGACGGCAAAAAACGTGGCGATTATGGCCTCTCCCACGCCGTTAAGCTTGGTCTGAAAGGCGTCGATAAATTCATGCAGTCCGTCAGCAACGATCTCGTCGATCTGCGCGTAGTCGAACTCGGAACGCAGACGCCCTAGCCGCTGTTCCGCCAGGTTTTGAAATTTACCCAGAGAACCGCCGGTGATCGCCAGTAAAGATTGCTCGCAGCGTAACAGACAAAAATACATGGCCCGAGGAAAATCACGATCCAGCACCAAAAAACTCGCGACATTTCTGGGCGTGATACGGCCATACTTCTTGCGATACATCTCGAGCGCGCTGGCGGACTTCAACAGCGATGCCCACTGACTGATGTCCACAGCGGTCCCGACATGCTCAGCCGTTGGAAGCAGCAA
>SXHS01000320.1 GCA_005773145.1 Planctomycetaceae bacterium
GAATCGAAGGGGATCGTGAAACAAGTGGGTGTATCAGCACGTTCATACCGCAGACGAAAACGCCCGACACGCGCTGCTAAACCAAAAACTCCGCTTGCCGTTCGACCATCGCCAAATGCAAACTACCGTCTGCATGGAACGGACGGTGGACGGCGGCCAGCATACCGCGTTATCGTGTTGTCATCAAAATCCTTTCTCAGGCCCTTCGTTCGGCCGGGGAACCGTAGAGTCGCGCGGTGTCAGCTCACTCGGAGCGGCCTACCAACTCGGCTTCAAAGGCGCGCACCTCGGGAAAACGCGTGGTTCCCCGCAAGAGCGGGCCCAGTCGCGGCCGGCGATCGTTATATACCTCCACGGCGTCGGCATCCGCGTACCGCATGAACAAGATGCGACGATCACGATTCAACGAGCGATTCCCTTCCGACTTGTGTAACATCCAGCAATTGAACAGCAAGACATTGCCGGCTCGAATGGGCATGGGGATGGCGTCCCGGTCATCGACCTCGACCACGACTTCCTTGGCGGCCGCGCGGTCCTCCGGAGAGCGTTCGACCCGAATCTGCCCTTGACGATGACTGCCGGGGATCAGCCACAAACACCCATTCTCTTCGTCCGCATCATCGAGTGCCGTTAGCGTCGTCACCGTGTTGTAGGGATCGAGTTCGCCGTAGCCGTTGTCTTGATGCCAACCGAATGACATCGTGTTGCCGCGCATCTTAAATGTCAACTGAGACGTCGCCCCCTTGATGTTGGGGCCAATCAGTTGCCCCATCACGTCCAGCAGCGGCCCGTCGTAGTAATAGCGGCGCACGATCGGCGAGTGATGATGAATGTTCACCAAGAGCGAGTTGTGCAACCAGTTCTTGCTCGGATCGAATTCCTGTTTCTGAGCCTCCCATGCCACCATGCACTCGTGGCGAACGGCCGCCAGTCCCGCAGCCGTCAGCACGTTTTCCAGGACGAGGTAGCCTTGATCGTGATAGGCCTGAAGTTGTTGCGGTGTCAGCCGGCACGCATTGAAGAGCGGTGCGTCAAGATCGGAAATCAACGGCTCAGGCATGGATGCGGCCTCAATCAAGGAATGTTTTTAATGGTTGATCACATGGGCTCCACTTCACACTTTAGTCCCTCGGCGCGGTACAGAAAAGAAGTCTTGGTGAATTCCTCCACGATTTCCAACTGGAATGGCTCGCGAGGAAACTGGTACAAAGTTCCCGGAGAAAGCACCGCCTCGGACTGCGACGGGCAGCGGACGATCGCGCGCCCTTTAATGACGTAGCAGGTGTCAGTCAGGATGGGATCCGGCTGGAACTGATAGGTCCCTGGCGTACCGCGCCATACGACATAGGCGGTCCGCCGATCCTCGCTCATTCCCACGATGCGGCCAAACGCCTCGGGCGATCCGGCGATCACCATCTCTCGATAGGCTGGGCGCGGCAGTAGCGGAATCGTGCGGGCGTCCGGTACTAACATGGGGAGGACTCCTGTTGGTTACGTGTCGGCCAGGGATGACAGTGTCGGCCAGGGATGATGCTGCGGATCGAGTAACCGGCTCGGAGCGAAATACTCCGGCGGATAGTCGTCGTCATCGGTGGTACGCGCGAGAATGCGGTTCACAATACATCGGCCGGCATTAAACGAGACCCCCGTGCCAGACCCACACATCCCGCCAATGATGTACTGCCGCTTGCCATCCAATAAGCCCACCACGGGATACTGATCGGGTGTAAAGCCCACCGTGCCACTCCACTCATGGGTCACACGCAGGGTGGAGTTGGGAAAATAGCGGTGTATTTCGCTCAGCGCGACGGCGGAAACAAAGCGAGACGGCCGATTGTTACCAGCCAGTCGATCCGGCAACGGGGTCTCATCGGAGCCAAACAGAGTGCCGGCCTCGCGGCGCTCCATGAATGCCAGACTGTTGCTGACACTCACGCCCACCGTCAATTCCGACGGGCCACCCTCTCCGTAAGCCGCCTGGGTCTGCACCGGCCGAATGATGTCATGCAATTTGAGGTGCAGCAACGCACTATAAGATTCGGTGGCATTGACCACATGGCGAGCCCGGATGACTCCGCGCGAAGTCGTGACCTTATAGTGATCCCCTTGATCCTCGACGGACATCACCTTGGTGCGCGTCAACAGTTGCACATTTGAGGCCTGCAAGGCGACGCGGAACAAAGACCAAACCCATTTGGCCGGATGAAAGGTGGCCGCGCCGCGCGAGAAGCCTGCGGCCGTATCGGTCTTCACTCCGCACCGTGCGGCGATCTCGTCCGGCGATAGGCGGGTCCAATCCGTGCATCCCGTGGCCTGGGCCACTTGGACCGATTGCGACAGCCACTCCTGCTCGTCTACGGAACGCAACTGAATCCAGCCGGTGCGCACGTAGTCGCAATCAAAGTCGTGTTGGCGAACGGTTGCCTCGATCAAGTCGGCATTCTTGTAAGCCGCGCGGGCGTAAGCCACCGCGAACTCGCGGGCCAGTCGATCCCGTGTGGCTTCGGGAACGTCAGCGCGCGTCGTCGACCAATGGGCCACCAACGTGCCATGCACCATCGCCACGTAGCGCCCCATCACCACCGTCCCCGCGTTGCGCCCCGATGCGCCGCAGGCCGGGTCATCCATTTCCAGCACGGCCATGACGCGACTCGCGTCCGCATGCCGGGCCCAGTGATAGGCGAGCGCTCCCCCCGTGAAACCGGCACCGATCACAACCGTATCAACTTCCGCCGGCAGAACGGCCGAAGGATTTTCGCTCCAGGGATGATTGGCCAGCGGATTCCCGTCCGCCAACCAGACCGGTACCCGCGATAGGGACGGCGACCAAGTAACGTGACGGAGCACGCGGGGGAGCGACGTCAGCATCTCGCCCAGCGTCCAGCGGACAAACCGCAGCACCCGCACCGGCCACACCTGATTCGGAAATCGGTGCGCCATAAAGACCATCGCCGCACGCAGATCGTGGGCTCGCAGGCTCAGCAACAGTCGCCCGGCAACGCACAGCCGAACCCACCAACTCGGGGAAGGGGCGACGTCGCGCGAGGGTGAGGTAAACTTCGTAGCGTTGGTATCAGCGGGCATGATGCTCAGGAGTTCTGGGTGCGGACATTCGTGAATCGACGGCTCACGCGGACGGCCAGCTGTTCGCCAGTCTGTATCATGTCAGAAACAAGCGGGTGTGCAAGCTCTATCATAAGCCGTGAAAAATTGACGATCGTCCGATTCACTTCTCGCGCGGCCGCCACGCTTGGCATCTATTCTTTCAGCGCCAGGTAGATCAACAGTTTCACCTTGGGATTCGCCCCCTGAAGCTGACAGCGCAATCGCAGCCAGCCGCCGAACTCGCGGAGCGCCAGCGCGTGCAGACCGGGTGCGGAGATTTCCAACGGAGCCTGCTGCATGTCGCACCAAAACAGCCCATCGGGCGACATCTGCGGCTGCGCGACCAGGCGCGCTCCGGAACCGGCCAGATCCAATACACGCACGAACCACAGCGCCTCGCTGGCCCAGGCCGTCTCATACGGCTCGGTCTCAAAGTCCGCAGTATAGGTCTCGTTTTTTTCCAAGACGGCCGTGTGGAATCGTCGTAGCATGTTGATTCACCAGTCCACGGAAACCAAGACTGAATCCAGAAAGAGGAAATTCCTGACCGGCATATGCGTACGCACGTCGATGCAAAAGTTGAGCAGCCGGTCACAACTGTAATACTTGTGCTCGTACTTGGGCACCGGGATGCTCCTCAAGTCCATCACGCGGTCGTTCACTTGTAGTTCGACGTTGCAGCGTTTTTCCGTATCAAACAGCCAACGCAGGTAATGCCAATTGACCTTGGTGGGGACTTCGTTGTGGCATAGTGCAAAATTCCCACCGGGGACTTCTTCCCAATCGTCGGGACTGATCGTGTGATAGTCGGTGGGCGTGGGCAAACCGTCCAACTGCATCTTCGTCGTGACCTGCACCGACGTCTTGTAAAACCATTTCTTGACGAACCGCCCCTGGAAATCCGTGTTCATGTAACGCAAAGCGCCATGATGACGCTCCCCCTCCGGCCCGTCATTGACGTCGTTGCTGATCGTGAAATCGCCAAACATGGCCTCCACCGGATGGGTGTTGCCATCCCATGGTTGGGACCCGCC
>SXHS01000005.1 GCA_005773145.1 Planctomycetaceae bacterium
ACGAAGGATCACGATATCCGGCAACCAACCCGGGCCGCGCCGCCAGCGTAGCACCAAGTCCGCCAGTGCCACCATCGAGCAGGAGTTCATACTGGAATCAATGGTGCTCATGGCCGCTGCCATGATGGCTGCAATCACCAGACCGGCAATCGGACGGGGCAGCTCGCTGGTAATGTAATAGGGGAGGACGGCATCGGCCGGCAGGTGCTCGGGCAATTGGCCGGATCCTTGGTGGTAGTGCATCCACAATGCAGTGCCGATCAGGCAGAACACCACATTCAAGGGGACGTAGCCCCAAGCTCCCAATTGAAGCGATCGGATCGCCGCAGCATCATCGCGCACACACAGCATGCGTTGCACATAGTTCTGATCGGTGCCGTAATTGCGCAGGTTCTCTGTTAGGCCATAGAGGCCGGTCACCAGGACGGTTGTAGCGCCCCAGTCCCAGAACCCTGTCTGTGCGTCCCAATTCCAGAACTGACCGAATTCCAATCGTTCCAAGGGCATCGCCGCGACGAATTCACGCGGGCCTTGTGTGCCGTCCACCATCAAACTGACCAACACCCACACCGCTCCAACGGTCAACACAACCACCTGCGCGACATCGGTCCAAACAACCGCTTGGATCCCTCCCAGCAAATCGTAGATGATGACCACAATCCCGCAGACGCCGATCAGGCCGAGGATCTTGGCCGATTGCCAGGCCTGACCGTCCCATCCCTCGGGTGTTGCCCATTGCAGCATCGGCTCGACGGCCAGCGCGACCAGCAGCAGGACGGTGCCGATGCGGATCAACTGCAGCGCGATGTTGGCGATGGCGCCATAGGCTCGTGCCCAGTAACCAAACCGTTGTTCCAGGAATTCATAGGCGGACAATCGGACGCGCCGCCGATAGAGGGGCACAAAATAAACGACGGCCACTGCAGCGGCCACCGGGGGCATGAAACCGAAAATGGCCGCATTCCAGTTGCCTTGGGCGTAGGTCTTGGCCGGCAATGCCAAGAAAGTGATGCTGCTGAGAAAAGTCCCCAGCACGCTCATGCCGACAGCCCAACTGGGCAGGGCCCGGTTGCCGACCGTGAATCCTTCCACGTCCCGCGCCCCGGCTGAGACCCAGCAGCCGATGCCCATCATGCCAAGCAGGTAGATGGCGATCACCCAGAGATCCGAACGAAGCATCCAGTCCATAGCCGGGCACTATAGCGACGTGTGCTAGGCTAGGCCATCCGACCGATTCGGCGATCCCTGATCGGGGTGCTCAACCCGCATATCCGCTAGTCCTGGACTCAAGTTGGGCGGGTCGAAGGGCTTGCTAGCTGGATTCCACGCAGGGCCGGTAGGCGCCCGACCGATGATGACCCAAGACGTGCCATTGTTGCCGGCCATCGAGTCACTGATAACGGGGATCCTCCCTATGACCTTCGGTTCCAACGGTCCTTTATCGTTTTCATCGTGGCAGATGTTGGGAAATCGCGGCAGACAGCTCGTGATGGGGGTGATGATCAGTGTCTTCTCTTTCGCCGCGACAGCTCGTGCCGAGGACTTAAGTGGGCGTTGGGAAGGTCGCTGGGAGAGCTGCACCGACCGCTTCCAAGGGACGGTGAACGCGC
Organism: Planctomycetaceae bacterium; assembly: GCA_005773145.1. Classification (GTDB taxonomy): domain Bacteria; phylum Planctomycetota; class Planctomycetia; order Pirellulales; family Pirellulaceae; genus SXHS01. The sequence continues at coordinate 1,611 of SXHS01000005.1, forward strand.
GGATCACCCGTTGCGATGAAAACCACTATCGAGCCGTTTTTTGGGGCCGCGCCTTCGCCATCATGCCTTATCGCTATGTGGTCACGCTGGAGGCGTTCGAGGATCCTGAGACCGGCTGCGTGTGCTTTCGATGCACGGAGAAGTTGCCTCTGTGGGGGTGGTATTGGATGCGGGGAAGTGCCAATGGCGGTCAGCTGTCGGCACGCTATAATACCGATGATCATACGGGCTATTTTCATATGGTCCGCACGGATTGTTACGAATAGTTGGCCGCTCACCCCGCGATACATCGCAGCTTCGGCATGAATCATTCCTTCAATGCGGCACAACCGAAGCTCCACGCTGGCGGGCGCGATGGCCGCGAAAGTGGCAGCCTCGACGCTTTGTTGCCGTCGGCCATCCGCCGTCATGAATCCGTCGTATTGGTGCATGGGCTAGCGGCGAGCAAGCTGGTGATGCGTCCGCTCGAGCGGCACTTGGCATCATTGGGCTATCAGACATGGAATTGGGGCTATCCCAGTATTTGGCGCGGCATCGAGGCCCACAGCCGATCCTTGGCGCGCAAGCTGGATCGATGGGAGTCCCGCGACGATATCCAGCATGTCCACTTCGTGACACACAGCATGGGGGGGATCCTGCTGCGGCATTTGATTCGCCAGCGGCGTCCCCAGAAATTGGGACGCGTGGTCATGCTCAGCCCCCCGAATCATGGCTCTCATGTGGCCAGTCGCTTGGCCCCGGTCCTGGGGCTCATTTGTCGCCCGTTGCACGAATTGTCCGACTCGGCCGACAGTTTTGTCAATCGCTTGCCCGAGCCCACTGACATCGACTTGGGGATCGTCGCGGCCGCGCACGACCGGGTGGTCGCGGCTGGCACCACGGCCTTAGCAAGCCAGAAGGACCATGTGACGGTCGGGGCGGGGCACACCAGTTTGTTGTTTCGGTCCGAAGTTGCCCAGCTGGTCGAACGCTTCCTCGCTCACGGCTCCTTCACGCAGACCACGCCGTGTTAGGGTGCCCGCTGTGTTTTGGACCCGCTGTGTTAGGCCCGTTCGTTGGATTGAAATCCGCACGTCTTATGGGCGCCATCGCAGAAGGGCCGCTTGGCCGAGTGTCCACAGCGGCAGAGGGCGATGGCCGGCTTGTCCGGGGCCAAGCTAAACGGTTGGCCATCGGCATCCAGTAAAGAAAAAGGGCCCTCAATCAACAAAGGTCCATTGTCACGTACGCGTACATTCACTTGCGACATGGGGTAACTCCTGTGGGGATCCAGTGGGTATATTGTGAAGGGAAGGGTTAAGACTCAGACGCGAGCGGCGTTGCCGCCGACAACACAAATATCTTGCCGTCGCCAATGCGACCCGTCCGGGCGACCTCGGCCAGCTTGGTAATGATTTCCTCGGCTCGAAAATCCTCGACCCAGAGCGTGATTTCGACCTTTGGCAGAAAGGCCAGGGAGAATTCGGTATCCCCGTACTCGTGCAGGTAATTCTTTTGGCGGCCGAAGCCCTTGACCTCGCGAATCTGCAAGGATTCCAGAGGCGACCGCTTGAGAGTCTCAAGAATTTTTTCCACAAGAAAGGGTCGGACGATGGCGATGACCTGTTTCACTCTCCGACTTTCTGCGACCTAGCTGAAGAAGTTCTCGCCATACAAATTGACCTCGGGGCCGCTGACGACTTCGATGTCCCCGTGTACGGTCGTCATACATGCCAGCCGCATGGTCTGCTCGTTGCCCACGAATGCCAAGCTGGGTAGGGGATCGGGAATCGGGGTTGGAATGGGGATCGGCGATTTGAACTTGATTTTCTCGCGGAGGGTCATGGAGTTGGTATTTTCCATCCCCTTGGTGACCAATACCCGGCATGTGCCGCACATCCCCAGGCCATGGCAATTCATGACGCGGTTGACGGAACAAATGAAGTCGTCGATGCCATCGCTCACACCGCGCAGGGCCTGATTCAAATTCACGCCCGCTTTAACTGCTTCGCTGCGGAGATTCGCACCAACGGGTACCTCGATCTCTTTCTTTTCCTTGATGAATTTTATGATGGGCATCGTCACACCTAGTGTTAATCTCAAGCCATGGATCCCACAACGGACATCCCGCGATGGACGGAGCGTGGCAGCGGGCGGAGGCGGGGTTCGTCGCGTGTCCCCACCCGAGGGGTATCGTACCCTTTAGCGTCACGGGCCGCCAGGGTAAATTAGCGATCGGGGGGACGGGGTGGTCCCTCCTGCGGTGCCCGGATTTCCCGGGTCGTGGGGCATGGATCGAGGACAGGCGGATGGCGAAATACTCCAAGCATCAAGAAAGCATCATCAAGAATTACTACCAGAACCGCGAGGCCATTGCCTTTCAGCGGGTGCAAGAGTCCCTGACCGAATTGTACTTGGCCGAAGGCAAAAAGCGTCTTCAGTGCTGGAAGCGAGTCGTTGGCCACCTGGAGAAACTGGGGGTGCCTACCGCCCAGATCGACCACTTTGTCGCCAAGGACCAGCCGGCGCTTGTGGCCAAGTTGCTGGAAGACATCATGAACAAGAAGTAACGGCCGAGGCACGGACCAAACGGCCGGCAAACGGAAACTATCAACATGCGGCAGTACCTCGACCTGCTCCAACAGATCCTTGCCAACGGTCGGCCTAAAACCGATCGGACGGGTACCGGCACCCTGAGCCTGTTTGGCTACCAACTGCGGATCGACCTTCAGCAAGGATTTCCCCTGCTCACGACGAAACGTGTGCATTGGAAGTCGGTCGTCTACGAATTGCTCTGGCTGCTCAAGGGGGACACCAACGTTCGCTACTTGAACGAGCACGGCGTGACCATCTGGGACGAATGGGCTAACGAACAGGGGGATCTGGGCCCCGTGTATGGCCACCAATGGCGACACTGGGATACTGTCGATGGCGAGCCGGTCGATCAGATCCGGGAAGTGCTGGCACAGATTCGTACCAATCCCGACTCGCGGCGCTTGATGGTGAGTGCCTGGAACGTGGGCCAATTGCCTCACATGGCCCTGCCGCCCTGTCATGTGCTGTTTCAATTCTACGTGGCCGACGGTCGTCTTTCGTGCCAGCTCTATCAGCGGAGTGCTGATGTGTTCTTGGGTGTCCCTTTCAACATCGCCTCCTACTCACTGCTGACCATGATGATGGCCCAGGTTTCGGGGCTCGAGCCCGGTGAATTCATTCACACCTTTGGAGATGTGCATATCTACACGAACCACCTTGAGGCCGTTCGGACGCAATTAAGCCGTGAGCCACGTCCGTTGCCCCGGGTCCGACTGAACCCAAAGGTCACATGCCTTTTTGATTTTCAATTTGAGGACATTTCCTTGGAACACTACGACCCACATCCGCTCATCCGGGCTCCGGTCGCGGTTTAGCGGCAATGCCGTTCGCTCAGCGAGGGGCCCCCAAGGGTTTTCGTCCCCAGGAGATGAGCTCGGATGCGATCACAGGCAAGATGCCTGTGCCACGGGCTGTGTTGCCGCGACGCGATGGAAATGTTAGGCTGAGCGCACGTTGGAGGAGGACAAGCGACCATGGTGGACGGATCATCATCTCTTGAATCGCCCCCGCAACTAACATGCCAAGACGATCAGTTGCGACTATCCTTGGTCTCTGGCGTGGGGCCGATGGCCTGGCAGGCTCTGCTGGAGCACTTCCAATCCGCTGGCAACGTCCTCAGGGCGTCGCGCGAAGCGCTCTTGCAGGTCCCGGATATCGGCCCGCGTGTTGCGGACGCAATACTCGGCGTGTCTCGGCCGGTGGGCCACCAGGCGGCCGATGTCGTGGCCCAAGAACGAGCCCTGTCGGTCCAGCATGGCGTCCAGATTGGGGGCCAAGATTCTGCCGCTTATCCGCAAATGCTCAAGACGATTCCCGATCCACCGTGCGTCTTGTACGTGCGCGGAGAACTCCTGCCTCGCGACAATTTGGCGATTGCCATAGTGGGGACTCGACATGCCACATCCTACGGTAAGCGTATCGCTCGACAGCTCGCGGCGGCGCTGGCCCGCTCGGGGTTCACGATAGTCAGTGGACTCGCGCGTGGCATCGATGGCGCGGCCCATCTGGGGGCCCTGGACGCGAAAGGGCGAACCCTGGCGGTCTCAGCGGGGAGTCTGTGCGAAGTTTTCCCTGCAGAGCACCAGGAACTCGCGGAACGGATTGTCGGGCAAGGAGCGATGATCAGCGAATCGCCCTTAACCAGTCCGCCGCGCCGAGGGGCGTTTCCCCGCCGCAATCGACTGATCTCCGGATTGTCGCTGGGGGTGATTGTGGTGGAAGCGCCTCGCCAATCGGGCGCGTTGATCACTGCGCAACATGCAGCCGAACAGGGACGTGAGGTGTTCGCCGTGCCTGGGCCTATAGACAGCCGCATGTCGGCCGGTTGCCACCAATTGCTGCGCGACGGGGCCTGCCTCGTCGAACGCGCCGAAGATGTGCTCGAAGAACTAGGGCCGCTGATTGCCGCCACATCACACGCGGATGGACAGGTGGTGCATCATCCGGCCGAACTTCAGTTGAATGATCAGGAACGTCAGGTGCTGGCCCACATCACGCCACAACCGGTCAGTGTCGACAAGGTGGCCGAATCAAGCGGCGTTCCGATTCATCGCGTGCTGTCGACGCTCAGCGTGTTGGAAATGCGACACCTGATTCAACGCACCGGGGGGAGTCACGTCGCGCGTCGGTAAACGAAGTGGCATAGGCATCTTGCCTGTGGTGGACTTTCAGCGAGCAGACCTGCCGGCGCCTACGGCTGGGCGGTAAACGAAGTGGCTCAGCCAGTTGCCTTCAGCTCGGCCAGCCGCTGGGCCGTGCCAACGAGGCGATCCCAGTTGGCTTGGATATAATCCGGTGGCCCGCCAATCTGTGCCACGACCTGTGCCACCTGCTCCGTCGGTACCATCTCGATGGCATCCCAGGGGCAGACTTTCAGATCGTAGGGATTGGACTTTTTCTGCGGAATATGGACACAGACCTCACAGCCCACGCAGCGTTCGATATCGATCTCGCACCATTGCTGCGTCCCTTTGAGCACGCCACCGTCGAGCTTGCGCATCTCAATGCAGTCGACAGGGCAAACCTCCAGGCACGATTCGCACCCCGTACAATTGTCGGCGTTGATCACCGCCAATTCCTTCGGTAACTTCTTTCGCGGTCCTGACTTGGCCATTCTTGCGATTTCCCTGATTCTTTAACTTTGCCGCCGGCGTATCCGCAGCTGAATTATAGGTTATGATTCGCTACAGACCAAGGGCTAACCGCGAGGCGGAACGTGGTGGCTCGACCTGTCCTCACGCGCCTTTCAGGCCAGAGAAATCCAAAGTGGCGAACAGGTCGTCCAGGGTCTCCGCCCGACGGATTTGTCGCACGGTCCCATCTTCGCGCCACAACAATTCGGCGGATCGCAGCTTGCCGTTGTATTGGAAACCCATGGCGTGGCCGTGGGCCCCCGTGTCATGAATAGCTAGCAAGTCACCGGGTTCGATCTTGGGCAATTGCCGGTCGATGGCGAATTTGTCATTATTTTCGCAGAGCGATCCAACGACGTCGTACGTATGGTCGTTGGGCTGGTCTTCCTTGCCCAGCACGGTGATATGGTGATACGCTCCATACATGCCGGGGCGCATCAGGTTTGCCATACAGGCATCGACGCCGACGTATTGTTTGTAGATGTCTTTTCTGTGAATGGCCCTGGTAATCAGATATCCATAGGGGCCGGTCATCACGCGCCCATTTTCCATGCAAATGCGCAAGGGGTGTAATCCGGCACGTTCGATGATATCCACATAGGCCTGTCGGACACCCTCGCCGACCTGCGCCAGATCGACTGGCTGTTGCTCGGGTCGGTAGGGAATGCCAATGCCTCCGCCAAGATTGACGAAGTCCATGCGGATGTCCAACTCCTCGGCGATTTCCACGATCAATTGAAACAGCATTCGGGCTGTTTCCACGAAGAATTCTGGATTGAGTTCATTCGATGCGACCATCGTATGGAGGCCAAATTGGCGCACGCCCAGAGAGCGGCTTAGGCGATACGCTTCCACCAACTGGGGTCGCGTTAGCCCGTACTTGGCCTCTTCCGGTTTTCCGATGATGGCATTGCCTTCGCGCAATGGCCCTGGGTTGTAGCGAAAGCAGAGCGAGGTCGGCAGCCCGACCTTGGTCCGCAGGTACTCGACATGGGATAGATCGTCGACATTGATTAGAGCGCCCAGTGCCTTGGCCTTGGCGTACTCTTCCGCCGGCGTTTCGTTGGACGTGAACATGATTGCGTCACCGCGAAAACCGACGCGGTCGACCAGCACCAGTTCGGCCAAGCTGGAACAATCAACACCACACCCTTCTTGTTGGAGTATCTCCAGGATGTACGGATTGGGAGTGGCCTTGACGGCAAAATATTCGCGAAAGCCGGGGGACCAGGCAAAGGCAGCCCGCAGCCGGCGGGCGTTCTCGCGAATCCCTCGCTCGTCGTACAGGTGAAACGGTGTCGGATGGGTTTGGGCGATCCGTTGGAGGGTCGCCAAATCCCAGGGGGGGCGCTTAGCGGTCATGTGCGTTCTATGTCCCTTGATCGATGTTGGTGGGGAGGACCGGCACATCGCGAGGTACCTTGGGCTCCCCGGAACCATTATGACGTCCGCCGGCCGAGATCGACAGGCCGAATCGTGGTCAGACCGACCTGGTGTGGGTCTCCCGCCGGCCAAAAAAGAAAAGGGCTGGGCCACGATATGGCAGCCCAGCCCTCATTTATGACGATTCAAAGCCTAGGAGTTGACAGACAACCCCCGTTCAACGCTCAACCACCGCAGGCCGAGCAGCCCGTGGCGCAGGGAGCGCAGCCGCCACAAGCTCCAGCACCGCAGCTGTCGGCAGGTACGGTGATCGTCTTGGCGACCACATGGCAGGTGCGTACCGTCACCGGCTTCTGCACCGTGACGGGCACACAGACCGTGGTCGTGACCACCTTCTCTTCGGGCACTTGCGTATACTTTGTGACCGTATACTTCTGCTCACGCGTCTGGGGGACACAAGCCGTAAAGGCGACCTCGCGCG
>SXHS01000321.1 GCA_005773145.1 Planctomycetaceae bacterium
CGCCACAATGCCGGCGAACCGATAGTAGGCCAACATGAATGCGATCACGATCGCCAGCGAGCCGCCGATGGCCATCTTACCGCTGGCTATCATGTCGGCGCCCAGCAAGGGGCTAATTTCGTTTTCGCTAATTGGTTCCTTATGCAACACGGCCGGTAAACGCCCCGCTCGTAGAATGCCCACGAGTTGATCGATTTCCTTCTGGGTGAAATTGCCCGTAATTTGGCCGTCGCCGGAGATGGCAGAATTGATGCTGGGCGCAGACATCAGGCGACTGTCCAGGACGATGCCTAGGTGGCGATAAAAACCGCGTTCCTCGTCCGGGAGATTTTTGCTGGTTAACCCGTGGAACAACAGCGATCCGACCTGGTTCATCGCAAAATGCAGGCATGGCTTGAACGTCTTCTGATCGTCAAATCCGGGATAGACGTTTGTGAGGTGGCTGCCTTCGACGCGGAGTTCGGGCGAATCGACCGCCATAAGGACTTCGTGTTCACCATTGATCGATCGGGTGCGAACGGCCCGTAGAGAGGCCACGTCCAAGTCCGCCGGGTTGTAGGCCACCCACTCGGCGACAATCTCGCCGTTCCGTCGGATCACCTTGGCGTTGCGGACCGCCGGCTTGTCCGAGGCCTGCGCTTCATCGGCCAGCTTGGCCAACGTGGCGTGATCCTGTTCGTTAGCGACGATCTGAAATTTTAGATAGCCACCAGTGACGATTCGCTCTTTAATGCTTGCGATCTCGGCTGGTTCGACCTCCGGCACGATGATCTCAACCTGCTTGGAGCCGTAGGGGCGAATGACCACATCCTTGACACCGCTGGGGTTCACGCGTTGCTGCAACGCCTCCACCAACTCACTAATACGTACCTGGTCCTCGTTCCTCCGACCGTTTGGACCGTCGTCGGGGGGCGCTTGCGGCTCTGTATTGTCCGACATCTGCGCGGTGCTCGTATCGTCGACTTCGTAGATCAGAATCACTCCACCACGCAAATCGATGCCCAGTTTGGGATTCCACAACGATACCACGACGGTTGAGATTCCAATCGACGCGAGAATGAGACCAAACACCCAGCCGTGCTCGGGCATCCGCGACAGCTTGGCAATCCATTGCCCTACGAAGTAGGCGATGAGTGGTACACCAATAACCAGCGCCAGAACAAGGTTCTTATCCATTTCCATGCTTTTCCAACTCTTCCTCGGTCAAAACCCGGGAAATGGCGGATCGCATGATCCGCAACCGGGTATTGGAGCCTTCGTCTACTTTAATCGTGATGTCTTCCGAGCCACTCGCAGCGTTTACCACCGTACCGATGATGCCGCCAATCGTGACGACCCGATCATTCTTCTTGAGGTTGTCGACCATCTGCCGCATGGCCTTCCGCTTCTGTCCCTCCGGACGGACCATCATCACGTAGAACAAGATGGCCATGACGATGAACGGGACGGCCGGGCTGAGATAAAACGGGACGTCTTCTGCCTGACCGCCGGCGGCCTGCGCCAGCAAGCGGAAGTTCCATCGGGCGAATTCGCAGCACGCGGCAATAATCAGCATGAGGGCTCGTCGGACGGGGAAACGGAATACGGCCCGCTTCTGAGGGACGCTCGTCGCGCCGCCAAGCGAGGCTGCAGACACGAAACGGGCATCATAAGATGTTGCCGGGCATGGGGCAATACCACCGCACGGCCTTATAAGGCCGACGCCCGTGGCTGGACGGTCAACGAGCCCTAGGGACGAGATCGGGGTGCCACGGGCCGCTTGTCCGCCCCTTGATTGGCCTGGCCGGCCAACGGCGACGCGAGGGGACTACACGAGGGGGCTACACCATGTCCGCCTTGACCGCCCAGCCCTGGAGTTTGTCGCGGCAGAATTCCGTATATCGGTCCTCCGCAATGGCCTTTCGAGCGTCGGTCATCAATCGCTGATAATAGGTAATGTTGTGGGCCGACAGGAGGATCGGGCCGAGCATCTCTCCGGCATGGAATAGGTGACGCAAATACCCCAAAGAATGCTCGCAGGCCGGGCAGGGACATTTCGTATCGAGCGGGCGCGGATCGTCGCGATACCGGCGGTTTCGCAGACGGACCGGACCCGAGTCGGTGAACGCCATAGCATTGCGGCCATTACGAGTGGGGAGCACACAATCGAAAAGGTCGACGCCCCGTAGAATGGCCTCCAGCAGATCTTGCGGCCGGCCAACCCCCATCAGATAGCGCGGCCGATCCGCAGGCAGATAAGGCATGACGACCTCCAGCACCTGTTGCATTTCTTGTGGCGTCTCGCCCACGCTCAGGCCACCGACTGCATAACCGGGAAAATCGAGGGCTACCAACTGTTCGGCGCAGGCAACTCGCAGGTCCGGTTCCAGTCCACCCTGCACGATGGCAAACTGGGCCTGGTGGGGTGATTGATGGGCCTGTTGGCAGCGGCGCGCCCAACGGATGGTCCGCGCGCACGCGTCGGCGACCTGATCGCGACCATTGGGCAGGCCAATCACGTGATCGAGGACCATCGCCACGTCGCTGCCCAACGCCTCCTGGATCTGTACGGAGGACTCAGGGGTCAGCGTGAATCGGCGGCCATCGATGTGCGATTGAAATGCCGCACCCTCCTCGCGGATGCGACAACACTCCGCGAGACTGTAGAGTTGAAATCCGCCGCTGTCGGTCAAGATCGGACCGTCCCAGCCCATGAAGCGATGCAGGCCGCCGAGTTGGGAGACAATCTGCTCGCCCGGACGGAGCGTCAGGTGATACGTGTTGGCGAGGATCATCGACGCGCCGGTGGCACGCAGCAGCGAACGTGTGAGCCCCTTAACGGTGCCTTGTGTACCAACCGGCATGAAGGCCGGTGTTTCCACGGGTCCATGGGGCGTGTGAAATGTGCCCCGGCGTGCGATGCTCCCCGCGTCGACATGGTGGAGCTGGTAAGAAAACAACGACTGCCGACCCCTGACCTATGGACAACGATGAAGGCGGCCCGTGGCGGTGCCGCCTCGAATCAAAATGGTCCCGAAAGTGCAGCCCCCCGAAAGTGCAGCCCGTTGTCCCCGCGCGATCAGTCGCCGCGCAGTTTCAACCCGAATGGAGTCAATTTTTCGCGTACCTCGGTCAGGCTTGTCACGCCAAAGTTCTTGCACTCCAACAAGTCGTCGCTCGTCTTCCGCACCAAATCACCGATGGTGTTCAAGCCCAAGCGGACCATACATTTGCGTGCGCGAACCGACAAGTTCAGATCGCTCATGGGCCGATCCAAAACGGCTTTCTCATCCGGCGACAGGTGAGACATGTCGACCGGCGGTTCCTCTTCGACCGTTTCGTGTGCGAATTGGCCGAGTTGCAGTCCCTTTGACATGAGCATCTCGCGAATCTCATCCAACGAGGTCTCGCCGAAGTTCTTGCTGGCCAGCAATTCCTGCTCGGTCGTGCGTGCCAGGTCCCCCAATGAGTGGATGCCCATTTTTTGCAGGCAGTTGCGACTGCGTACCGACAGCTCGAAGTCGGAAACGGAAATGCTCAAGACTTGCGCCATGCGATCTCGTTTCCGCTGTGCCTCCTCGTCGTAGTACATGCCGCTGGAGGCTTGGGAGTCGACGAGGAACAACCGTGCCCGACCATGGGTTGGATAGACGTCCAAAATCCTTTGGTAACACTGCTGCGCGCGGTCGTACTGCTCGCGATCCTCGTACATGATGCCCAGATTGAGCAGCGACCCAACATGAGCTGGAAATCGGCCGGCCGCTCGTTCGTAGAGTTCCAAGGCCATGCTGTCATTGCCGTAGCGGTCATTTTCGAGGGCCAAACCAAAGAGCGCTCCACAGTGGTTCGAGTCCGCAGCCACGGCCCGTTCGTAGAGGCGAACGATTTCTTGCGGGTCGGCACCCAGGGACGAAACAGTCGAAGCACGCTGGTAAAGATACTCGGCCGTCTGCTCCACGGCACCTGAGAGCTGATCCAAAGTCTGTAACGCTTCGGCCAATTTGCCATTTGCACGCTGGGCCTCGGCAATCGACAACGCACATAAATCGGACGGATAGCCGGCCCGCGTGGCCGACTGATACGAACCAATCGCACGCTCGTATTGCCCTTCGTCGTAATACGACTTGCCCAGATAATAGTGCGCCAAGGCGCCCCCATCGGCATTGGTCAGCACTTCGATCGCCCGCCGACGCCGCCCCAGCAAATACAAGCCCACTCCCAAACGGACCGCATTGGCCGGGGTCCGTTCGTCTTCGCGAGATTCCAATTCGTTCACGGCATCCCGCATCATGGCAAACTGTGTGTAGTCCTCCGAAACGCGCAGCGTGAGCTGCTTGATCTCCTGCGGACCAAAGGGGCCGTTCGACAAGATGACTTCTTTGATATCAGCCGTGGCAACTTGTGACATCTGCTCACACTCCGAATCGTTTCGCCTTGGAATCAACACCCGGTACTCGACTGGCCGGACCACACAACGCCCACAGGCCTGCCAATAAGTTGGCGCAATCAGCCTGCCGAAAAAGCCTTTACAGTGCGGTAGCCAGCGATGCCCTGAAGCCAGCGGTGGGAGTCGAACCCACAACCCCCGCATTACGAATGCGGTGCTCTGCCAATTGAAGCTACGCTGGCAAGTCGTTAAACCGAAAAAGGTTACATCACTTGCCGGCTGGCGACAAGACCTCTAGCCAGTCGGAATGTCGCCGTGTGAGACCTAGCGGATTGCCGTTGGCCATGTTCTGCGGCCACGTTCTGCATCGGCAATACCGTGGACAGCGCAAAAAAAAAGGAGCCTCTGATGTGCCAATCTCGGTTGGCAGCGCCGAACGGTCAGGGGCAAGGCAACCGTTCGGGCACGATTCATCAGAGACCCCGCGGGCCAATGTGGCGGCCGCAACCGTAAGGTCCTGGCCACCACGAGAGAAGGCTAAAAGCATTTGGCGTGCCAAGGCGGCCGCTGTGGACAGAAAAATTTCTCTAGATACTTTTCTCTTGGTTGTAACTGTATATTGGGAAATGCTTTACGTTCTTTAATGGTCGTCCCGCCGGTTGCGAGACGAGCCTTAGCAGCCGGAGGGGCGATCCGCTGCATGCGTGATTTTGCGCGGCCCTGGAATGGACAACATGGGGCGCTCTGCTACAACAATCCCCCCTTAGGTATGGCGAATCGGCCGCACGCCGCGTACCGACCGCTATCGGCGTCCCACTTTGAGACAACATGGCCGTTTGCCGCGGCGCGAGCCCTCACGCAAGATCCCATCCCGGCGCATTTACGGTTTCATCAGCCTTTTGTCGCCTAAGCCCTGGGCCGGACGGGCTCTGCTATCTATTGTTATGGCTATCTAATGTTATGGTTGATGACGTTCTGAAATGATTCCAAGGGTTCGTCGCGGCCCTTGGCCGGTCGCCGGCGTGGTGAGGGGGGGAAAGCGTGGGAGATGCGTTGGTCCGAGCCGCTGTTGGTGACTATCAGGTCGGCGACGGTTGTCCGCTACTGGTCATTGCCGGCCCGTGCGTATTGGAGGACGCCGGACTGACCATGCACATCGCCGAGCACCTGCGGAAGCTGGCGGACGAATTGCCAATTCAACTGGTCTTTAAAGCCTCATACGACAAGGCCAATCGCACGAGCGGCGAGGCGTTTCGCGGCCCGGGGTTGGCCAAGGGCTTAGACATGTTGCGGCAGGTTCGCGATGACTTGGGCCTACCCGTCACAACGGACATCCACGAGTCGCATCAGGCAGCGCAGGTGGCGGAGGTGTGCGACCTGCTGCAGATCCCGGCCTTTCTGGCTCGACAAACGGATCTCTTGATGGCGGCTGCCGCGACGGGCCGGGCGGTGAATGCCAAGAAGGGCCAATTCATGGCACCCGCCGATATGACTCACGTCGCGAGCAAGCTCCGCGCAGCCGGCTGCGCCCATGTCTTGCTCACGGAACGCGGCACCTTTTTCGGTTACGGCCGGCTGGTCAATGATATGCGGGCGTTGCCGGAGATGCGCCAGTGTGGGGCGCCCGTCGTGTTTGATGCCACCCATAGCGTGCAAGAGCCAGGGGGACGCGGCGGATCAACCGGAGGGAATCGGGCGATGGTCGAGCCCTTGGCACGTGCGGCTATGGCGGTGGGGATTGATGGTTTGTTTTTTGAAACGCATCCAGATCCGGATCGGTCACCCAGCGACGGTCCTAACATGATTCCGCTGGGCGACGTGCGGGGAATGCTCATCCGCTTGCTCAAGATCCGCCATGTAGTGGAGTCGATGTCGTGATCCCGAGGAACAGCTCAACACGAGAATCGACTGGGTGTGGAGGGGGCTTCACGCTCTGGTTTCGCGGTGTGTGCGGGCTGGCCGCCTTCGTGTTGGTCGGTTGCGGAGATCCGTTGCCCGCTCCCGGGCCGCTGAGTACGTCCGAGTCGCCTGGCGGTAACTCGCGTATCGAGCGGGTGGACTACTTGGGCGCGGCCATGGACGTGACGGCCAACTTGGACAAGTACCAGCTGCAAGAGGCCCAAAACATGGTCTTGCAATACTTGTACGAGTGGCGTCGAGGCCGACCTGAAACCAGCGTCGATTGGCGACGCGATCCCCTGTTGGGACGTTTGCCCGATCGATTGAAGGATTGGCGTTCGCCTGCGGCGCGTGGCGGCGCGGATGGCGATCTGTTCAGTATGACCGATTTCAACGCCTATGATCTATTTCATCTGCGAGAATCACAATGGATGCGCGATGTTGCGCGGAGAGCCAAATCGCTCGAGACCTGTCCCGGCTTGGTCGATGCCTGGATCTCGCAGATGCCCGACCAATCAGGATTTGGCGCTGAGGAGCGGGATGATCTGCGCACGACCGCACGATTGTTTGACTGGGTGATCCGTAATATTCAATTGGACGCCCCGCTCACCAGCGATGCCAATAGTGCAGGGGAAGGGGGGACGGAGGCCGCGCGTTGGGGCGCTCTGCCTGGTACACGCTATTACCCCTGGGAGTCCTTGGCACTGGGACACGGCGATGCGGTCATGCGGGCGCGGGTCTTTATATTGATGGCACGCCAAGTCGGCGTTACCGCCGTTATGTTGGCCATCCAGGATGATGTGAAGAATGACCCCCGACCGTGGCTCCCCGCCGCGCTGATTGGCCAACAGCTGTATTTATTTGACACGCGCCTGGGATTGCCGATTCCCGCCCCCGAGGGGCTCGGAATTGCGACGTTGGAACAGTTGGTGGCCGAACCCAGTCGACTCGAATCGCTGGATATCGATGCGCAGCGACCGTACCCGGTTCGCGCCCATCAATTGGAAAAACTCGTGGTCTTGCTGGATGCCGATCCCCTATCTCTTTCGCAACGCATGAAACAGGTCGAGCTGGCATTGTCGGGGGACCGCAAGGTGATTTTGACTTGCGAACCTCTGGCGATGCGCAATCGCTTGGCGGGCTTGGCCGGCGTGCGGGATGTTCAGTTGTGGGCGGCGCCGTACGACGCGTTTGAGTTCCGTCGCGCGCTTTCCACGGATGAGACGCTGAGTCGCGCAACGGAACGTGAACGGCGTTGGTTGTATATCACGTCCCCCTTGCTGCTGGGACGCTATCGACAATTCCGCGGCCAAATTGAAAACGTCGCACAGCAGCCAGGGGCCGTTGGCCTCTATTTGCAGGCCCGCGTCCCGGAGGAGCAGCTGCGTCAGCTGCAGGGGGGAGATGCCCTGAAGCAACTCAAAAATCTTAACTATCCCCTCCCAGAGGATCCCGCTGCGCAACAGCAAATGGTGCAGGATTCCGCCAACATGTTGCGCGAGATGAAGCAGGCGGCCAGCTATTGGCTGGGTATCCTAGCGATGGAATCAGGGAATTACTCAGTGGCCGTCGACCATTTCCAGAAACGCACTCTGACCGCCTCGCCCGATAGCCCGTGGACCCACGGAGCTCGTTACAATCTGGCACGCTGTTATGAGGCCCTGGCTTGGCCCGAGCACTCGGTGCCGCGTCGTGATGAAGCAATTCGCGCCTATCGCCAGGATGAGTCATCACCGCAAGCCGATGGTAACTGTTGGCGAGCGCGTTGGCTGGAGGCGGTGACGCCGTAGTACCGCGAAGCGGATTTCCAGGTCTCCAGCGCGACCATCCCCTCAACGTGTTCTTAACCAGGGAACGAGCAAAATTTGAGCACGACTCGCTCGCACATTTTTTGGTCACTGGGATTTACCTCCAGGCAAACGCTTGCCCAGTGAGCCGCTCATAAGCCTCGATGTACTTAGCCCGTGTCTGCGCAACAACCTCGTCGGGTAGCGCGGGGGGCGGGCTGTTCTTGTCCCAGTCGGTCTGTTCGAGCCAGTCCCGCACGTACTGCTTGTCGTAGGAGACTTGCGCGCGACCCGGTTCGTATTGATCCGCCGGCCAGAACCGCGAACTGTCGGGAGTCAGGACCTCGTCGATGAGGATGAGTTGACCGTCGACCCAGCCCCACTCAAACTTGGTATCGGCCACTAGGATTCCCTTCTCCTGGGCCCAAGCCGCGCCGCGGCGGTAGACGGCCAGGCTGCGGTCACGCAGTTCTTCCGCCACGTCCGCTCCGACGATCTCCACCATGCGGGCGAAGGGAATGTTCTCGTCGTGTCCACTTTCGGCTTTAGTGGCTGGAGTGAAAATGGGTTCCGCTAATTGTTCGGACTCACGCAATCCGTCCGGTAGCTGCATTCCGCACACGGTCCGTTGCTGGCGATATTCCTTCCAGCCGGAGCCGGACAGGTAACCGCGCACCACGCACTCAATCGGGACCACACGGGTCTTGCGCACCCACATGCTCCGCCCAATGAGGGCCTGCCAGTCGCTGCCGGTGGGGA
>SXHS01000322.1 GCA_005773145.1 Planctomycetaceae bacterium
CTTCCACGTGCGGCCCGCTCGCAGCGGACGCGCGAGGACCACCCAGAAAATTGGGAACTCCCCAAATACCTCAAGCCCCCCCAATTTGGTCAAGTCCCCTTAGCGCGGTCTCTGCCACCGTCTCCCTTCTGTTGAGCAACGTCGATTTGCCGCTGCCCGACGGGCCCAACAGCACAGCGAATTCACCCGCGTGCCGATCCATATCCACCCCTCGTAGCGCATGGACCAGCACGTCTCCCATGCCATAGGTTTTGGTGATGCCGCGTGCCTCAAAGACGGGTCCGGTGCTTGGTGCAGGCTCGTCTCCCGCGGGTGGTTCGCGATCAGCCCATGCTTCGTCCAGCAAAATCGAATCTCCTTAGGCGTACCATAGCACGGTCTCAGGAGTCTATCGAGTCGGCAGAAATAATCGCCGTATGGCCGTCGTACCCACCGAATTTGTGACCACCGCTGATCGTTCGGCTGTCTACATCATAGAGGCTACTTGCACCGGACTTCATTGAAAAAAGTTCAATACTTCAGCTTGGCCAATGTCTAAAATTAGGGGCCAGTCCGCTTGACGCTGGGGCCAGGAAAGAAGGCATTGGTGCGAGCTTGATACGCGGCATATTCGGGCCGCCGATCGGCAATGGTTTGCTCGAGCAGTCGGACGCCGGAAATTCGCAGTAGCAACACCGACATCAGTAATGGACTCCAAATCGTGAACCACGCCCCTCCCGCGGCCGCAATGCCATAAAGGCCCCACCACACGCAAAAGTCGCCGAAGTAATTGGGGTGTCGCGTGAAGCGCCATAGCCCTTGATCCATCACGCGACCCTGGTTGGCGGGGTTCAACTTGAACCTCGCCAGTTGCCAGTCGCCAACGGCCTCGAAGAAGATGCCCACACTCCAGGTGGCAATTCCCGCCACGTCGAGCCATCCCCATCGCGTCGGCACATTTTGTGCCACGGCAACTTGGATGGGGAGCGCAACCATCCAGAGAATCACGGCTTGCAGCAGGAACACCGTAAATAGGCTCGTCCACCAGAAGCGAGGTCCATGATGATCGCGCATTGCCGCGTAACGCCGATCCTCGGCATGACCCCAATTGCGCCACAACAAAAAAAGAGCAAGTCGCGCTCCCCAGATGGTTGTCAAGCCAACCAGCAGCCAGGAACGAGGTGCCAACGAGGTATGCCATGAGGTTGCGAGCCATGCCACGACTACGAAGCCAGCCCCCCAAAACGGATCCACGATGCTGACGTCACGCCGGATGGTGCCCAACAGCCACAGAATTAGCATGATGACCGCGATGACTGCGAGACTTGACAGTAACGTCGTGGTGGGTTGTGTCATGCCCATCATGCCTTGCAGCTCTTGACTAGCCGCGCGGTCGACGCATGCTCCAGCACGTAGTGGCCCACGAACCATTCCCGTCCTTCAGCGAATCCGAACAATTCAGATACGGCCAAAAAGAACATGCGCCAACGGTTCAGCCAAACCCGCGCCAAGTCCGTTCCATAAACGGATGCCAGCACGGGCTCAATATGTCGCCGACGCCCATCGAGGTTCGCGAGCCAGGCTTCCGCTGTTTGTTGATAGTGCCGCCCATTCCACTCGTACTGGCGCTGTACGACCATGTCCCGGTCGAACTGTTTCAGCAAATCTACGCTGGGCATGATGCCACCGGTAAAAAAATGCCGCCCCATCCAATTGGCTGTCCCCGTTGATTCGAACGGGTATGCGTGCTGTCGATGGCAAAAGATATGAACAAAGAGCTTGCCGCCCGGAGTCAACCAGGTCGCGATGCGTTCCAGTAAACGGTCAAAGTTGCGCATATGCTCAAACATTTCGACCGAAACGACACGGTCAAACTTCTCATGCCCGGGACTGAAGTCGTTCATGTCCGCCGTGATGACTTGCAGATTGCTGAGGCCACGCGACCGAGCCTGCGAAAGAATATAGGTTCGTTGCGAATGAGAATTTGAAACCGCAGTGACTCGACTCTGCGGGAATCGGTTTGCCATGTACAGTGCAAGGGATCCCCAGCCGCAGCCGAGTTCCAGGATGTCTTGACCGTCGGAGATGTCCGCGTGTTGACATGTCAACGCCAAAGCCGCCTCTTCTGCTTCAGCCAGCGTAGCACCGACCCGGGGGAAGTAGCAGCAACTGTACTTGCGATGCGGACCGAGAATGGCGGCGAAGAAGTCCGCCGGCAGTTCATAATGCTGCTGATTGGCCAGATGGGGGACGGGCGCGATGGGGCCGGTACGCAGCGATGCCAGAAACTCCGTGTGTTCCGTGGCATCATGATGCGCGAGCTGGCGGCCGGTTTCGCGCAGCCGCTGCCAGCATAGCCGTCGGATGGCCCGCCGGGTCAAGATATCGGGTACCAGGCCTCGCTCAATCGCTGCGATTCCCAATGCTAAGGCATTCATGGGGACTTACACTCCTTGGGAAGACGATGTGTGCTCGACCCATGACCTGGGGGGACGTGTCGGTTCGGCATATAGGGATTGGCTTGCGCCACGATGCCTGATCTCGATCGCGGCCGGGCGGCGTTCGGGTTTATCGAATTGGATTTGGAGCACCCCGGTACATCGCTCCTCGAAGGCCGCTTCGCAATAGCACAGATAATAATGCCACATGCGCATGAACCGTTCCGGGTAGCCGAGTCGCATGATCACGTCCTGCTGCTCATGGAAGTTGCGGCGCCAGCAGCGCAGGGTTTCGGCGTAGTGGGACGCGTAGTCCTCCGCTTGCCGGAATCGCAGGTCGCTCACGCGACCAATCGCGGCCAGGATGGTTCCCAGCGATGGCAAACAGCCCCCCGGAAAAATGTAATGCTGAATGAAATCGACTGATCGAATATATTGTTCGTAGCCTTGCTCCGGCATCACGATCGCTTGTAGCAGCATGGAACCGTCCGGGCGAAGTAGCTGACTGCATTGGCGAAAGTACGCGTCCAGATACTGGTGGCCTACCGCCTCGATCATCTCAATTGAGACCAACTTGTCGTATTGGCCGCGTAGATCGCGGTAGTCCTGCTGTAACAGTGTGACCTGACCCGCCAAACCCGCTCGATGGATTCGGTCGTTCGCCACATGAAACTGCTCGCGTGAGATGGTGGTCGTTGTCACATGGCAGCCATAATTCGCCGCTGCGTGCATGGCAAAGCCGCCCCATCCCGTACCAATCTCCAGCACGCGGTCCCCCACGCGAATGTCCAGCTTGCGGCAGACGCGGTCAAACTTCTCGATCGATGCATCGTGCAGGGACGATGCCGGGGAAACGAAAATGCCGCTAGAATAGGCCATGGTGTCATCCAGCCACAGTCGAAAGAAGTCGTTGCCCAGATCATAATGGGCGCTAATATTGCTGCGACTTCTGCGTCGGGTGTTGGCGCGGCACCAATGCCCAAGTTGCTGAACCCATCGAGTCAGCCTCGCGAAACCGCTATCGAATCGGTACGCGGTCGTGCGGTTCCGGGCAAAGATTCGCAGCAAACGGGTCAGATCGTCACAGTCCCAGTCGCTTCGCAAATACGATTCGGCGAGAGCCAGAGATCCGCCTAACACGGCTTTTCGAAAGAATCGAGCGCGGTGGATAGCGAGCGTGGCATCTAAGTCCGCCGGTTCACCAAATACGGACTGGCCGTCCGCTTCGATCACCGTGAGCCGTCCGCGGCGCAGGTTCTCCAAGTGTCGGATGACGACGCGCCTCGCGAGACGGTCAGGCCAGGAAAGCGGCGCGGAATTTGGAGAAATCACTCCCTGTGATGGGGTCATCGGGAAACTTCCTCTTGTCGCGTTTCAGGAGTCGGGTCGCTCAGGTGATTCAGGCGGGTCATGACGGCTCCCCGTTGTGGTTGAGATTTGGGATGCGGGACGAAAGGGACTTGGGCTCGCCAATTACGAAATGCTTGCCAATAAATGACGGCGAATACTTGGGCGGTCATGCAGGGATAACGGAGCAACACGCGGGAAAGTTGTCGGCCATCCAAGACGTGGCGGCGAAGTGTCAAGGTTGCGTTCAGTGTCGGGCCCGGGTCCGACAGGTCCCGTGCCCACGCTTCGATGTTGAGGAAGAGTCCGGCGTCCGGAACCGTGAAACAAAATGTGTAATCAAAATCCATCGTCAAGAATGGCGAGACATGCATTTCCTTCTGAGCACCCCCGCTTAGCAGTGGGCCCGTCTGGTCGCGCACATCTAAGACATAGCAGTGCCGTTCGCCCCACGGGGTGTTGGTGACCTCGGCAACGACCGTCTCAAGCCGTTCGTGATCATCAAAGCAGTAGTAAACGCTGATCGGATTCATGGCCACGCCGAAATAACGGAAGTGCGTCAACAGGCGAATGGGCCCGCGAGGGGGATGACCGATCCGCGCCGCCACCAACTGGCGCACCGATTCTGCCAGCGACTGGCTTCTCGGCCCAAGGTAATCGGCTCGTCGAAACCAAGCCAGATTGGGAGGCCCGGCGGACCAGAGCCATCGGCGACGAAACAACTGCGGCAACTCATCCAGATCGACGTACATCAAAAAGAGGGGATAGCGAAATTCGCGTTGAACCGGGGCGAATCGGCGATGCCGTACGTGTCCCTCATAAAGGCAACTGTGCAGGCTCTGGCCCAATCGCATGTTCATGGATGAACTCCGACGGATGCGATCGATCCCAGGGGTTCCGGGAATGGGACGTGCTGATCGCCGTGCAGGGCATTGGCAACCGCGAGGGCACTAACCACGCCATCCTCGTGAAATCCATTGCCCCAATACGCGCCGCAGTAGGACGTGCGATTCGCGCTGAGCAATTCTGCGTGGCGAGCCTGTGCGGCTGCACGCTGTGTCGTGAATACGGGATGGCTGTACTCGAATCGGCCTAGGATCCGACTAGCGTCGATGCGTTCGATATCGTTGAGCGTTACGCAGAAAGTATGTCGCGATCGAATGGATTGCAGAATGTTCATGTTGTACGTGACACTCGCGGGGCGTGCCTCATCCTCGTGCAAATGGTAGTTCCAGCTGGCCCACGCTCGTCGCGCTCGCGGTAGCAACGAAGTGTCGGTATGCAGAACGGCAGTGTTTTTCTCATATGGGAATGCCGATAAAATTTCGCGCTCCGCAGCTGTGGCCCTATCGCCGAGAATCCGTAAGGCCTGGTCGCTGTGACAAGCAAAAATGACATGGTCGAACGATTCGCTGGATCCCCCTCGCGGCTGCACGACCATGTGATCCCCATACCGGTGGACGGATCGTACGGGCGTACCCAATCGCAATCGCACACGATCCTGAAACCGACGGGTCATCGCCTCGACATACTTGCAGGAGCCTCCCTGGACGACGCGCCATGTCGGCCGATCCGTCACGCTGAGTAACCCGTGGTTGTGGTAAAAATCGACGATGAATCGTATGGGGAAGTCGGCAAAACGACCGAGTGGACAAGACCAGATCGCGGACCCCATGGGGAGTAAGTAGTGCCGAGAGAAAACCGGGGAGTAGCCATGCCTCCGGAGGAACTCGCCCACCGTCATGTCGTCGCGGCAATCTTGGACAACTCGATAGGCCTCGCGATTGAACCGCAAGATGTCAGCCACCATTCGGTAGAAGCTAGGCCGCCATAGGTTGCGCCGCTGGGCGAACAACGTATTGAGAGAATGACCGTTGTATTCCAGCCCGGTCCGCTCGTCCCGCACGCTGAAGCTCATCGTGGTGGGCTGAGACGCAACATCAAGTTCTCGGAGTAGTTCCAGGAAATGCGGGTAGGTCCAGTCATTGAAGACGATGAAACCCGTATCGATGGAATGGCTCTCA
>SXHS01000323.1 GCA_005773145.1 Planctomycetaceae bacterium
AGCACTCGGGCGCGGCCGCGCGAGGTGACCACGTCGGAACCGATCGGCGGCAGGTCTTTCTGCAGCAGCTCGTACACATCGTATTCGTAACGCAGGCAGCATTTCAACCGGCCGCCGCGTCCCGAGATCTTGGTGGGATCGAGCGTGGCCTTTTGCAGCTTGGCCATTTTCATGCTCACCGGCGGCATTTCCGAGAGATGCGTGTTGCAACACACGGGCTTGCCGCAGTCGCCGTAGTCGGCCAGCAGCTTGGCTTCGTCGCGGACACCGATCTGACGCATCTCCACGCGCGTTTGAAACTCGCTCGCCAACTGTCGCACCAATTCGCGGAAATCGACGCGGTTTTCGGCAAGGTAGTAGACCACCACGCGCTCCCCGCCGAAGAGGTGCTCAACATCCACCAGCCGCATTTCGAGCTGGTGCTCACCCATCAGCCGTGAACAAATTTCGTATTCCTTCTTTTCCTGCTCGTGCAGATGGGCCAGCTCGCGGATGTCGTCGGACGTCATCTTGCGTAAGACCTGGCCAGTTGGCGGATCCTTCATCTGCGCAAGCGCCAAGTCGGTGGCTTCACAGAGCACTTCGCCCGACTCCAGGCCCCGATCGGTGCGACAGATGACGGCTGTCGAACGCGCGTACATTTCATCTCGGTAGGTGTTAAACACCCCGAGGGTGCGCATCACACCGGTGCGGACAGCATACTTAGGCATGTTTCGTTGAAGTTGGCCAGTATATCGGAGCAGCAATGCCTCGTCGAGCGAATATCAGACTATCCCGACTGTAGCGGAGGGATAGCTTGTGCGTTGAGCTGAGCCGCCTGGCCGTCGGGGGGGGCTATGCGGATAGTTCGAGACGCGATCCCTTGGGATTCAGTGTAAGGGAGTCGCGAGGCCGATCGCAACAGCCCTGGACCGTCGGATCGATCCAACGCGGGCATTGCCGAATGGGCAACCAGTCGAGCGGACTGGGAGAGGCGCCCAGGTGCTGACGTCGGCGGTGCAAGTAGATCATGGTCGTCACAAAGCTGCTGATGAGATCGTGGACTTCCTCTTGGCCCAACACGGTCGGCAGTTTCTTGGGTCGCTTGCCAAAGGAAATCATCGCGACCGACCAAGGTCGCGGGAGCGTGACGGTATAGAGAAAGCGTAGGCTACAAACCGCTTGATTAAACTGGCTCCACGAAGCTTGGTTGACTTGAATCAGCCAGAGTTGGAACTCGCGAATTTGTTCGGGTCCCAGATCCACGGGCAGCTTGCCAAAGTGCCTGGCAAACCGGTCGACGTGATACGTATACGTATCGATCGTGCGAACCGAGAGATTACGAACGAGCATGTCCTCGACCATCCGCTGGGTAATCGGCGTCTGGCGATTGTGGAAAGGGGTCATCGTGGGGCCTCATGGAGTGAAGGCGAGGTAACCGTTCACGGGCCAAGGCAGGGGGACAGGGACATTTTCCCGGGAACCACGTTGGATAACCTTTTGATAGAACGATGCACCTCTCGCGAACTCGCCCGGGAAAATGAGCCAGTCCCCGGCCCGTGAACGGTTACGCAGCGTTCGTGTCAGGCGACCATCGTGCGGGTGGCCGTGAACGGCTACAAGGCGAGAATCAGGCCGCCGCAACAGGCGGCTCATCGACTCCATCGTGATCGCGCCGTCAAAAAGCGCAAGTCCCTACCATCGATTCAATCGCTGCCAGGGGATATCGCCAAGAAGGCCAGACTCCGTTCGTTGACAGGAAGTCAACGAGTCAACGCAACGACGCAGGATGCGTGCGCGCCGCGGATACAGCAAGCAATGAACAGTCGCCACGCAAGGCGCAGGAGATCGGCTCTTAGGCCGAGCGGGTTAGTTCAACGATCAAGCTCAGCAGCGGCCGCCGCCTCGGTGAGCTATGAACTGCCAGAAACCAACATGGCGGCGGCCGTCTGGTTCGGCCATCGATGTCCCGGTTGCGGGCTCTTGTTGTACTCGTTGGTCACGTACTATCGGGCACCGACGCCGCGGACGCAGCCAAGATCATCGATCTCTCTGTCCCCTTGCCTGGATTCACGCCCTACGCCAACCGAAATGTCTGGCCGACGTTTCGTTCCAGGGCCTTATGATAGGCCAAATGCGCGAGCGCAACATCGCAGATCGCCATACCGATCGGGATGGCGACTATCCGCTCCAGGTCCGACTCACGGCCTGGTTTGTGTCCTGCAACGATTTGGCCAATCGTCGCATAGATCGCCGGCAAGCCACCCGGGAATTCAGGGTCCGGCTGACCATCTGCGGTCACGCGATCGCGGCCGATCTTGTCGAAATACTCGGCCAACGGGATGTCGTCGACGACGAACTTGTCCGCACTGTGCAGGGCCCCGGCGGTGAAGGCGCATCCCCCTTCAATTCCGACGGCGACCGCACCAGGCTTGAACCACTCTGGCCGGACCAACTGGTCCTCACCATTGGTACAGGTCGAGATTACATCGGCGCCTTCCAGGCACGAGCGATTGTCGGGACAAATTTCGATCTCGCCCAGGAAGTAACCGGCGGCCGACTCCTTGAGCGTCCTCATCGCCTGTTCGCGAACATCGCGCAGGCGGACCCGGCGGATCGTCGAAATCTCGTGAGTGATGAATCGCAGATGCATTGTACCCTCAAAGCCGCACCCGGCGAGGGCCAGTGTCTCGGCTCCCGCTCGGCAACCTTCTCGAGCAGCGATTGCACTGACGGCGGCTGTTCGCAGGCCGGTCAGATAGCCGCAATCCATGATCGCAAGGGGAATACCCGTTTCGGAGTCGTTGTAGACCTGCACCCCTGTGACATTGGGCAGGTCGCGTTGATAGTTCTTGGCAAACCCAGCCACCCACTTCAATCCGCATGCTCCTCGTTGTTTCAGGTAGGCTGGCATGGCGTGAAGGAAGTTGGCGGGGTCCGTTCCCGTAGGATGCACGCCGATCTTGGGGTGCATTTCGTAGGTGCCGGCCGCGTGTTCAGTCAATGCTCTTTCGAT
Organism: Planctomycetaceae bacterium; assembly: GCA_005773145.1. GTDB lineage: Bacteria > Planctomycetota > Planctomycetia > Pirellulales > Pirellulaceae > SXHS01. The sequence goes on from SXHS01000323.1 coordinate 2,996, forward strand.
AACCTCGACCACCTCACGAGGCGTCAAATTGAGAGAAAGAATATCTCCTCGAGACAGTAGAAGGACGTCGATTGATTTCATGAGGGCACTCCTTCGGCCGTCGGACCTTAAACGTCAGGCTCGCTCGCTTGTTGGCCCTTGTGGTAGGTGGTGTAAATGTAGATCGGGATAGGCAGATCACCGAGGTGTTGGACGACGAGAGCGTGCACGGCAGGCCAGTCCAAGCCCCCGACGCCAGTCGCCAGTTTCGGCATGGCGAGAGTTCCCACCTCAGCCTTTTCCAACTCGTGCCGAAGTCGCTTCAGGCAGTGGTTCACATTGGGCAGCGTTGCCCGTCCGGGCTTGGCTCCATGTCCGTGCTCACCCTCCTGCGTGAGCAGGTTGTAGATCCGCGCCCCGCCGACGCCGGCCCACGCCCACAGTTCGCCGGGCCTGGGGTGTGCCGCGTGTGCATAGTGGCGGAAGTCCTTCGCCATCGCGGGCCAACGCTCCCGCAGCGCGAGGGCCAGACCATGGTCGAAGTGGTCGTTGGGAGCGACGCCATGGGCGATCGCCTGTGCTTTGGTCAGCAGAATGTCGCCTGCGACTTCATGAATCATGGAATTTATCCTCGATTAGGCTACTCATTGGTAACGTCTCCGCGGCCGAACGAATAACAAACTAACCGTCTGTACAACGAATAACAATCTAACGGTCTGTACCCGGGCGGTTAGATTGTGCGTTGAACTGAGACGCCTGGCTGCGGGCTGGATAGCGCCTATGCGGATGCATTGGCTGTTCGTCTCGACTTGTCCAATTCTAGCGGAAGCCAATGGAGCGCGGCAACTCGGCGAGGCAAGAATGGGGCCGATCGGCCAGCCACGATGCGGACAGTTGTGATCGTTGTGCTGGCTCGTCGAGGACGCCTGTCCCTATCGCCGCCCCGGTCGAGTGTTCGTGGGCACTGTCGACGATCAACGTCCCAATCTCGTTCTCATGCATCTGGGTGACTCTGTGGCTCCGTGAGATAATCTGTCCGGGAGCGAACGACCAAGTTCACGCGGCGGGCGCGTGTGACCTGACGATTTGAAAACCCCCGGCTCGCCTGCTCCGGTGCACCTTGTTCGCCACGGTCGTTGCCCACCCCGACGACCGACCGTGAAGTCGTGGCCAATCATTTGACCACGAAGGACTCGAAGAGCGCGAAGTGATCAGAGAACGACACGTTTGATGCCATCTTTCAGTTTTGTCACGTTGAAATGCGATTTCGTTGCGATTCAATTCATGAGCCAGGCATTGTTCGCAGGCGGATTCCAGCAGTCCCGGTCCCAGATGTCGGTGAACTTCGATGGCACAGCCAATGACCCGATTGGATAGATCGTCGAATTCCATCTTCGTGCCCTTTGTGTCCTTCGTATCCTTCGTGGTTCCAATCCCCCGCGTCGCCGAGGTTCCAACATTCTTGGGCCAAGGCAGCGGGACAGGCACATCTTCCCGGGAACCACGTTCGACAACCTCCTGCCAGAACGATGCGCCTCTCGCGAATTCGCCGGGAAAATCAGCCAGTCCCCGCCCCGGAACCGTTGCCTCGCCGGGGAACCGCGCGGCCGCGAACGCGCGCCGCATTCCAGGGGTTCAGCGTAGATTGTCGGCGAGCCCCGGGGGATCCGACGGCGGCAGCATCGGCAGCAATTGCTCCGGCTCGAACACGATGCCTCCCTGAACGATGGTTCGCACGCGACTCAGGGCGCTAAAGTCCTCCAGTGGGTTGCCGTCCATGATGACGATGTCGGCCAGCGCGCCTGCTTGCAGGACGCCCAGCTCTCCCTCGCGCTGGAGCAGCTCCGCATTAGTGCGTACCGTTGCGCTCAACACCGTGGCGCGATTCAGACCGGCGTCAACCAGATATTGCATCTCGGCGGCCAACGGCACAATGGCGTCGGTGCCCACCGTCCAGCGCAGTCCAACTTCCACGGCAATCGCAAAACTTCGGCGATGGTCTTCGACCAGCTGCCGGCAAAATGAGGCCTTCGCACTGCCACGCTGCCAGCGGGGATCGGTGTTTGCGCGGTAAATGCCCAACGTCGGCGTGTAGAACACCCGTTGCTGTTTCATTCTTTGTGCCAGATCGCGATTGAGATAGATGCCGTGCTCGATACTGTCGACGCCGGCGTCAAGACACCGTTCGATAGCCCGCGCTCCACAGACATGCACGCAGGCCAAAAGCCCGGCATCATGGGCCTCGTCCACGGCGGCTCGCAGTTCATCCAACGAATACTGGGGCACGGTTTGCTCGACCTGGCCGGAAATGGGTTGTTCGTTCGAGGCCATCAGCTTGACGAAAGTCGCTCCGCCGCGAATTTGCTGGCGGGCCGTACGACGAACCTCATCAATCCCATCCGCCTGCCGGCAGATTTCATAGGCGTGGCCGCCGGAAATTGCCAAGGGCATGCCGCACGCAAAAATACGCGGACCGACAACGGCGCCCTCCCGCTGAGCCTGCTGCATCGACAGATTTGTGGCGCCGCACGCGCCCATTTCGCGAATCGTGGTCACCCCGTGACGCAGAGCGTCGCAGCCGGCGATCACGCTGCGCATGATCAGGGTGTCACGCGATAGTCGCCATTGGCTTGGCAAAGGGCCGAATGTGTTGTGATAGGTCTGGTGATCGTGGCAGTCAATCAACCCAGGCATGACAACTCTCCCTTGGGCATCAATCGTGCGATTCGCCCTGGGCAGGCTGGCGTCGGCTTCGGCCACCCCCTGGATGCGCCCGCCGTCGACGAGCACGCTGCCACGACGCAACGATGGTTCCACGCCGTCAAAAATCAGACCGTTGATGATGGCCAGATCGATCTGCGTTACAGCGTTCATGGGTTTTCATTTTCCGAGCTACGTTGACTATTGTGTTGCTGCGAGCACGGTCTCGAACTCACCGAAAATCGCCTGCAATCCCCGGCGCACCACGAGGAAATCGCTGGTCAGGCTGAACAACCGGCAATCCAAATCGCGGCACTGCCGGGCATGCTCGGCGTTGCGGACCTGCGCTCCCCAGAATTTGTTCTTTGCGGAAGCGGCACAGGATACCCGTCGCAGGGCGTCGATGCACTTCGGATGAAGTGGTTCGCCGGCCACTCCCAGCGCGCACGCCAGGTCGCCGGTGCCGACAAACAGACCATCGATCCCCTCCAACTCCGCGATGGCCTCAACCGTTTGCAGCGCGGCTTCGGTTTCAATCTGTATCACGGTGCAGACTCGACGGTTGGCACCACGCGTGTGTTCGGCCGGAGTCACTTGCCCGTAACGCGCCTCCCAATTTCCGGCGAAGAGTCCCCGTTCACCTTGCGGTGGATAGTGCGTCCATTGCGCGATCTGCCGCGCCTGCGCAGGGTCGCGAACCTGGGCGGCCATAAGGCCGCTGGCTCCCAATTCGAAGGGTCGCATGGCGGTCGCGTAGTCGGTAGGGGCAATGCGGACCCAGGCGTCCAGGGCACAAGCGCGTGACGCCCGCAACAGGTGGGCCAGATCGGCGTACGAAATGGCCGCGTGCTCCTGATCGAACCAGACGCCATCCGTGCCCCCCTCGAGGGCGATGATTTCCACCAGGTTGGCGTTGGCCAACGGCCCGATCGATAGCGTTCGCACGGTCTGACCGCTGTTCAACTTTTCCTGCAACGTTGGTATAGGCTGCGTCGCCATTATTTCAAGAGGTGTGTCGAAAGATCCGATTCAAGCAGTTTTTCACCGGAGTTACTTCACACCGAGCAAAGTGGCCGCGTTGTTCCAAAAGATGTCTTCTACGGCCCCGTCGCCGAGCCGCTCCGACCAGCAGGCCCATTTGATGGAGCGGAGGTGCTCCAGGCCCAGGAGCACCGGTTTGAAACTTAACTGGGTGGCATTCCAGACAGGGGTCTCCTGATCGACAAAGAAAAACGAATCGGCTGCTGCCACGCTGCGACCTCGTGAATGGCTGACGGGCAGATCGCTGCCGTACATCAATCGCTTGTGGCCCAGGATACGAATGATCGCCTGGTGTGCTAACGGTTCGCAATTGGCGCTGGTGTCGAAGTACAGGTTTTCCAGCCCCTTCAAGTGTGATAGCCCTTCCAGGTTGTGCGCCGGCTGAAACCCGCGGGCGGAGTGAGCCAGGATCAATCGCATGTTGGGATAAGTTTCGCAATAGCGGCGGATCCAACAAATGTTGTCCGGATCGGCCACCGCGCGGCTACGGACCATGTGCAACGTGATGACCCAGCCCTCGTCGTCGGCCACCTTCACCAACGACTCTGGAAGAAAGTCGGGGATGCTTGCCTCCCAAGTGGGCGTGATCGGGGCGAACGTGTGGTAGCACTTCAGTCCATGCAGGCCCAGTCGCCGTACTTCCTGGCGGACCCATTCAGGATCATCGCCGGGCCGCACGAAAAAATCACCACGGTACGACCCAGGGTCGCGGGCCACCTGTTCCGCCACCCAAGCATTTCCCCGGGCGACACTCGCGGGCTTGTCGACCGACGCATATCCAATAAAGAGCGCCCCAAGCCGTCTACCTGGATGCAGGTCCTCCATCAATCGCACGTACTGATCGAAGCCTACCGAGCCTTCCACATCCGGCACGCGCCAGGGAACGTCCTCGCCAATCCAGACGTGGCAATGCGCATCGAAAATTTTGTCGGGAACGAAAGCAGCCAGCTCCCGCTCGAAAAATTCTCGATCAGCGGCGCGATCGGTACCCGAGGCTGGCACGGCAGGGGAATTGACCATGGGTTTGGTATTGTCAATAGTGTTTGGATCGGGCAGACATTCAACACGAGTCGATGGACGCAGGAGGGATGGTTTTGGCTCATGAACCGACTGCATGGCCACGTCAATGGGCCAGCAGGGCATTCGCCGCTGTTTTGATCCGTTGCACGGCGCCCTTGGCCAAGGCGAGGCGGAAACCGTCGAGGTAGGCTATTGTCCAGAACGAGTCGGTTTCGTAGCCGCCGCGGTCGATTTCGGCATCGTCGCCAATATACCCGAACAGGCCATTGGTGTCGCCGCAGATCAAGGTGTGGGCAAAGGGGGAGCGTTGGCGGATGTCCCGCCCCGTCGCGGTAAAATTCTCGCCGGGCGAGAGAAACGCCGCAACGTCGCCGATGCGAAGGACGCCCGGAGTGATCGGGAGCGACGTTCGCACGGGTTCTCCCGCTGCCAGGATCCGCAACCCTTCCTCCAGATACTGAATCTGCATGTTGACGATTGCGGTTTTCTGCTCGACATTGAAAAACTCAGGTATGTTGATGCCGCAGAACCAGCAGGCTTGGGGATCGTTTGGCAGTTCATCGAGGAAGGCCTGGCGGCCGGCGATGGCTGATTCCAACTCCGTCCTCGTGTACATGGGGCGACAAGGCAGCTCGATTGTTTGCCAGCGCAGCGCGAGTGGCTCGCAACGCACCGGCACCAGAAAGGGGATCGCCTCCACCGCCGCGGCGCCCAGTCTGTCGCCGCTGCGCCGGGCTTGAGCCGGCGTGCCAAAGATGTGATGGCAATTCACGTCGCCGCACATGCCTTGCACAAACATCGCCGGGACCCCGTCCAGCGCATCCTCAATGTGCCGTCGCGCGGTGCCTACCCAATCAGGAGAAATCCACCCCCCGTTGATCATCGTCGCCGGATGGCAGCAAAAGTTAAAAATCGCTCCCAGCGGCTTGCCTGACAAATCATCAAATCGCAGCAAACCAATCGTGGGATCGAAAAATTTGCCCCCCTGCAGGCCTTCAGCATGGTGCCGGCTGAACTTGACGCCGCCGCTGGGCATGGGAAAACGGGTGTTGTAGCTGATCGAATCGCAGTAACCGCGGCCGGCCCAGACGCGGGTCGGTTGCAGCCGTTCCAAAGCCGCCCGGCCACCGTCAATGAATAGCTTCATCAGCCGGCGGCGCTCCTCGTCGGCATACGTTCGGTCGTGCGCGACGACGTCGGTGATTGAACAACCCGTCAGCCGAGAGCCCGGCACGGCGCCGCTACTGTGCGTTTGGCTCGTGGACCAGATGATCTGGTCACGCGTCATCCCCAACGCCTGGGCGACCTCGTCGCGCAGGGCATTGGTCTCAGGGACCGGATCGCCGACCAGATCCGTGCCATACCAGAGCACGCGCGTTCCTTCATGCTCCAGGGCAATGCAACGAGACATCAGCGGCAGGTCCAACTCTCGCATCGATGGCGTCGTGCCCCAGGCACCAAACTCAGGATGGAAGCGCGGAGTTATGTCGAACCCAGCCACACCAGCTCGCAAGCCACGGGTCATTTTAAACACCCTCCACAGTTGATTGAGCTTCCGAAACAAAGTCGCTCGCTACGCGATCCCAGTTGCACGTGTCACAGGTGGCCACGCCCGGTTCATCCGCTGAATAATCCTCGAATTTCTCCCAGGGGGGCAGATCATTGGCGGCACAGCGATGATGGCCCCGGATCACGCCGCGATAAGCCGGACAATCCGCGGCCGGGCGTTCGCTCGGCGAAAAGCCAGCAGGCGCCGCGGTCAACTGTTGGCAAGCCGCCAGCAGTTTCCGCCAGAGGCTGACGTCCGGGCGGCTTTTCCATGCGACTGCCATCCGCGCGGTCTTGGCTTCGGCGTCGGCGGCCGGGTCATAGCGATTACCTCTCGGCCGCAGCACCAGGCACCAGGGGTCGTCCTCCGTCACCGTCCACAAAAAAGCGCCTAGTTCTCGGGCACGCAGCGCATGGCACGTGGCCATGCCAATCTTCGCGCTGCGAATTAAATTGCATTCCTGCAACGCCTGATGGAGCAACTGCGGATAGCGGTACTGAATCCGTCGCCCGCTTGTGGTGTACGTGGCATGGCGCCGGGGCGCATCGACGGCTGACAGGTACGGCACGTTGCGTGCGTCTTCCACCGCATGGAAGTTGGTGAGGCTCTGAACACCCACACCCAGCAACAGCGCCAGCCCGTCACGTTCCATGAGCCGAAAGAACGGAGACTCGCGGCCACAGGGGGTCCGGCTTTGGCAGTGACCTTCCAGCAGGAACATCGCGTCGCCGCCAAGGCCCACCCATGTGTGCGTGGGATGACAACTGCGCAAGGCGCCGGGTTGTTCGCGCAGGGCCTCGCCAATCGCCCCTGTGTAGCCGCGCTCTCGGCTGGGGCAAAGCGGCTGCGGGCAGACGGCCTGACATTCGCGCATGCCGTAATAGTCAGAGCGGATCGCATCGCGAAACGAAGGCACAATCACTGCGCCGCCGTCACCTGCCGCCGCTACGAGCGCTGCCACAACCGTTGCAGCCCCTCCCTGCACGCGCCCAAACGCCGAAAGCGATGCGTGAACCATGAGATG
>SXHS01000324.1 GCA_005773145.1 Planctomycetaceae bacterium
GATCGAAACCAAGGGCAATGGCATTCGCAACTGTGACCGACATTTGGTTGGAGATGGTGAAAGGATTCAATGGATCCTGGGGTAGGGTGGCCCGGAAATTTTCAAATGTTGGGATCTGTTCGACTACGGACTCATGGTCGCCGGCGTCATCGATCATCGCCGTACGAACCTCTTGGTAGTCAAGCGAAACGGTATTGGTTTCGACGAAATAGATAAAATCACTGTCATTTGCGAACTCAACGTCGATGGTGACTGTAACGGGATCTTGGATCCGCTGCTCCCAAAGTCGGGCCGCTGATTCAAAGGCGGCAATTATTTCCGGCCGCGCAAAAATTAGGGGCCCGAAATTCAGATCGATGCGAAAGCGATTTTGTTGTGCCGTGTCACGCAGTGGCCGGCCTTCATTATCGGTGTCGGTTTGTGGCCTGCCATCGGGATCCAAGCCGGCACCGACCGAGTCATCTCGTAGTGAGGTCAGGACCACGGGCTTGCCCGGCTGACCGACCACCTGCAGTCGCCCGCCAATACGTTCTTCATTGGCGCCGGGGATGCCGGCCGTTACAAATCCCGCCTCGGTTCCCAAGATCTTCACGACCAGACTCTCGTTGGCGCTACTTTCCAAGCGCAGGCCGCCGTAGGTGTGCAGGTCCGGGACATAGATCGTGTCGCGTAGGACATGCACGATATCCGTGTCGTCCCACACGGACTCGGTTGTCAACGTACCACCGCGTACCTCCATGCCGTTGATTTGGTTGTTCCCCAACCGGTTCTTTCGCACGAGTGCACCTTGGTTGTCGACCAAGGCCGCAAATCGATCGACAAATCCGGTGGAGCGGCCGATGTCGGCGACGAGCCGATGATTGAGCGAGCTGGTATCGATGTCGATGACGGGACCATCATTGTCACGGAAGACATTGTTGACCACGACAGGTTGCGAGGCGCGGACGAAGATGGTGCCTGGTGAATTGAAGCCGCGACCAAAGCGGTCCAACTGGGCTTGGCCGCCGAAGCCATCTCCGTTGTTTTCGAAGACCGAATTTGTGATGCGGGCTTCGGCTTGATGGACTTCAATGGCGTTGAAGCCCGTAAAGGTGCCTTCGATGCGATTGATGCCACCGCCGTAGGCGATGACCGCATGATCGATGCTACCGGTGGATGTATGGCGGAGGATGATTCCGCCCCAGTCCCCGGCGTCCGGTGGACTATCGGTTTGACTGTTATTGGTGTCGGAGGTTCCGCCAAACCCGAAGCGATTATCCTGCAGCGACGTGAAAACGACGGACCGTGTGGCCGTGCCTTCGGCCATGAGCGTCGCTCCCATGCCGATTTCGAGGCGTCCCCCGTCGAATTTGACAACCGTGCCAGGGTCCACGACCAGGCTGGCATCCAGGCGGGCCTGACGCTGCGATGGCGATGTCTGCAGCACGGGGCCACCGGGCGTTCCTTGCACGGTCAGGTTTTCAGTGACGATGTGGACGATATCGGTGTCGTCCCAGCGGCCGGCGACCGTCATGGGCTGTAAAACGCTATTGACCGTGGGGACGCGCACAAAGAGGCCGTTGATCGAGTTATTCAGAATCAGGTTACCGTGGATCTCGGGGCCCACGCGATCGTAATCGGAGGTGAACGATGTGGTCTGAAACGCGGGTGCGTGAAAGTTCGTCTCTTCAAAACTGTTGGGCGTGGCCGACATGGCGGCAGACGCGCTGCGGGTGATGGTGGAAAATGTAACGGTTGGCCGCGCGTCGATTATGTGCACCGGATTCACGACACCCGATACCGACTGTTGCAAACCGGATCCGCCACCGTAACGCACGTCGGCCTGATTGATGTAGTTGAGAAAGATGCCTTGATCTTCGGCGACGGCGCGGCCTGCAGCCCGATCCAGGTCATGGCGGACGACGATCCCTCCCCAGTGCCCTGGCTGGGGCGTGGTGGCGATGGGATTCGTGTCCAGCCCGATGGTTTGGTCATCCGCAGATGTGAAATAGACGGATCGGGTGGGTGTCCCCAGGACTTGCAGCGCTCCTCCGCTCCGATCGATCGTGACGGAGGAACTTCCGACGGCCATCACGCTGCGCCGCATATGGAAGATCGCACCGGCGTCGACCATGACGGTGACTCCGCGTGGCACTTCCATCGTGGTGCCATCCGCCAGGGGCGCGCCCAATCCGCTAAAGCCGATCTGGTAGGCACGATTGTCGGCCAGCGTGTCGAGATTGCCATCCGCACCGCCATTCCCCACGATCCGCACGATGTCGCCAGGGACTGCTGCGGTTAAGGCAGCGGCCACGTTGTTGTAGGGGCTGGCGAGTGTACCGGTTCCCGTGCCGGTGAATGCTTTGTCCACGATGCGGGTACGGGCTGGAGTCTGCACGTTGAACCAATAGTCATGAACGCCTCCTGGTCGGCCATCTGCGTCGCCGTCGATGAGTGTCCCTGACGTATCAACGATTCCCGTGGCGATATCCGGTCGAAACTGGAGACGCAAATCGTAGACGCCTTGCGTGGTTCCGCCAAAGCCCGTGTCGGCGATGACGGGATCGTACTGATGGTTGCCGCTGGCCGAAACGCCCAGGTAATAGGTGCCCGAAGTCAGTGCCAGGCCCAAAAAGGCATCTTCGCTGAAATAGTCGTCGTTCTGCGCGATCAGTTCCCGCCCCGCATTGGTTTCACGGTACAGACGGAGCACCGGATCGAGAAGGCTCGAGTCCGCCAGCCGTTCGGCGATGGTCTCGGCCGTGAACTGGCCCGCCGCGCTCAAGGTGAACCGATAGAGATCGATGTCCTTGCTGTCAGGACGATAGAGGTGTTGACCATGCACAATGTCGTGATCACCGGGGAAGATCGGTTCCACGGTCGGGAGGATGCGCGACGAATCGGGGGCGAAACCCCGCGTGATGTTGGTGTAATCCAAGCGGGGATCGGATCCCTGGATGGTGCCGGGGGGCAGGTCGAAGGTATCCCCGAGACCCAGCAGGTGGCCGATCTGGCGCATGGCTTCTCGGAACCAATTCTCGCCAAACCCATCCCGCCATTGCTCGGCCGCTTCCATGATGGCGGTCGGTCCGAAATTGGGAATGGTGCCGGCCAGGCTTAGGACGCCCCCCACGCCGGTGGGCACCGCGGTATTCAGCGCGCGGAACTCGCCGGTGACAATTGACAAGCCTTGATCGGCCGTTTCCACGAATTGCACGCCCAAATATTGTGCGTAGAGAGCAAAGATCTCCCGTGCGCGTTCTTTCTGTCGTGCGGTGATCAAATTGCGGAGTCGATTACCATTGCCATCCTCGCCGTACTCGTCGCGGAAGTTGTAGGCGATGGTGCTGACCCCTGAGACGTTATCCGCACCCACGAGCAGATGGCGGTTCTGATTCAGGTAGGTCGACGGATGTCCTGGATCGTTGTCCGATCCTGGCAGGGGGAGCGCGAAGTTCTGTGCTTCGATCTCAGATGAGAGCAGGATGCCCTGATTACCGATGATCCCCAGGTCGGTAGCGGTAGCGAAGCTGGAACCCGGATCAACCGTTACACTCGATTTCGTGGGGGGGACCGGCAAGGCCTCACCATTGCCGATGCGCAGGCGGTAGGTGCCCACGCCGGTCGACAACTCGTGCAACGGTGCCGCAAACGTTAGTACGGCCGTATCGGTGGTCGAGTTGTAATTCACGCTGGTCGGTTGATGTCGCACGTCGTCCGTGTTGGTCACCGTACCGTTCGTGAAGATCAGTTGATAGAACGCGGGATTGGTGGCGGTGGTCGGACGCAGATCGTCCTTGTTGAAATAGACCACAATCTGGTTCGTTGCTTGTTGCAATACGCCTTGGGCATTGCGTGTGATGGGTTGCGGAACGATGGCGACGACTTGAGCGCCGAGATCGAGCCTGAAGGTCACACTGCGATCGACCCCCATGTTGAAGGGCTGGTTGTCCAGGTTCTTCAGCGGCGCGGAACCCGAGCCCACGATATCAATGCGATACAAATCGTCGGGGAGGGCCGTGGCGAATCGCGCGATCACGGTGTTGGGTTCGTTGCCGACGCCGATGAATCCCGGCGTGATTGCGACATCATTGGACTGTCCGAACGCGCCATCCAGGCCTGCACGCATGACGCGGATGCCGGCCAGACTATTGGGGTCGATGCGTTGCCCTTCATTGAAGCGGAAGGTCAACTCGACCGGCGCCACGTTGCGGACGTCATTGTTTTGCAACAAGGTTCCATCATTGGGCGTGATGCCGATCAATTGTGGGCCCACCGCCATCATTTGACGGGAGTCCAATTGCTCGATACGCAGCGTACGCTGCGTACTACGGTGATTCTTTACCGATCGAATTGCCCGATGCCGGCCATGGCCTCGCGGATTAGAAACCGAGCGCCACTGGGTCATAGACTGCTCCTCGGCACATGGTGCCGCCTCCGCGCGAGGACTCCCCGAGACGAAAACGCCTCGCGATTCCGCGCGCCTGTTGCCTCTTCAAAACGTTCCCTTACCTTCACGATGTCCCGTCATGGCTAGATCTGGGCGTGCGACATCACGCCTGTTCGTTTAGCCATGCTTGCCACACATCCTCCGCCAGTTCGCCCAAGATATGTTCCAGATCTTGGGGGCTGGCATCTTCTTTGTCGTCCGTCACCAGCGTCGTGCCAGCGAAATCCCGCATGTGGTCGGTCGCGGTGTGGCTCACGACAAACCATGGCAGATTCCCGTACTGCGCCGCCGCCATCGCCGAATCATGACTTGTATCTCGGTCGTTGGAGGAAGGTTCTTTCATGACATTGTCGATCACGGAGTTGGCCTCATCCGACACGTACCAACTCTCCGAAGGTGCGATGGGGGTTGCGGTGGCCAGTGGCGGCGCGGTTGCCGCCGTGCGAGTTGCGGCGGCGCGGCGATCCAGTTCGTTGATCACCAACATCGCGTCGATGGGCGTGATGAAGCCGTCTCGATTCACGTCCACCATGCCACGCGGAATGGCCAATGCTGCCATGGAGCTGGCATGGTCAATCGGAGTCGTCACGATGCCTTGAGGCAATCGCCGCGCGCCGTTGCTGTCCATGTCGGCAATGATCAGCATCGCGTCCATGGGGGACACGGAGCCGTCTCCGTTGACGTCCAAGGGGTTGCTGATATTGGTAAAGTTGCCTGACGGTCCCAGAATCGTGAGATTGATGGAATCGAATTGTTGTTGTTCCGCGGGGACCGGTACCCCCGGTACGCCAAACAACACCACCTCGTTCACGGGCAGTACGTCGGCTGGATTGCCGGTGAAGGAAACCGCGCCGGCTCTGGTGGCAAGCATCGGAACGCGGAAGAGTTCAGCGCCGGCGGGTGCCGGTGTCGAGGCGACGCCGTCGACCGCGCCGACTTCGTCGATCAGGCCGACCGTGGTCGTGGTCCCCTTCTGGCTGAATGGATAGACCACCTCATTAAAGTCGATGGGGCCGGTTATCTCCACCTCGCCCGGTGTCGAGCCGGTTCCTGCGTAGATGATGTCCAAATAGGCGGAGAACACGACGCGCGGGTTGTCCCTCAAATCGCGAGCTCGGACGATGAGTACAAACGGATCATTCAGATTCAGGGTCGTGACGGGCTGTCCCTGGGGCGTGGTGATCTCGAAGTCAAAATCGACCAACTTATTGGTCTGACCGGGATTGACGGTAACCGTCACCGTCGCCTGATCGAATCCTCCGTTGCCATCGCTGATCGTATAGCTGAATGTATCCGTTCCCGTGAAACTGGCGGCCGGCGTGTAGCGGACACTGCCGTTGTCGGAGGAGATGGCCACCGTGCCACCGTTGGTTCCCTGAGTGACGCTGAATACGGTTAGGACCTCGGCGGGATCGGGTGCCGAGGAATCATTGGTCAGCACGTTGAGCACGTTGTTCATCGTATTGGCATTCACCGCGAAGCCATCATCCACCGCGGTGGGATTGTCGTTGACGTTGGTGACCGTCATGGTGACCGTGGCCTGATTAGCTCCGGCCTCGGTCCCCGTGACGGTGTAGGTGAACGTTTCCGTGCCGAAAAAGCCTGGGGCAGGCGAGTAGCGAACCTGATTGCCGACGATCTGGGCGCTGCCCCCTTGACTCGGCTGTCCTACGCTGGCGAGCGCCACATTGCCGGTGGGCAGGTCATTTGCGAGGACATTCAGCAGATGATTCGCGGAGTCTTCCGCCACCTGAAACCCGTCGCCGATGGCGCCGGAGTCGGCGATCGTCAATGAGGCTTGGATGAAGGCGATCTGGTTGATTGGGACCGCGGCCGAAAGTCCGAACAGGGTCGTTTCGTGTCGCGGTAGCACATCGGCTGGGTCGCCTGTGAAGCTGACATTGCCCACTCCATCCGCGCGAAACGGCACGCTCAACAGTCGAACGGGTCCGGGCGTCGTCGGTCGAACATCCGTCAAAGCGCCCGCTTCGTCGACCAGACCTGCGCTGGCCGTGGAGCCACGTTGGGATGATGGGAATGCGGCGTCGTTGAATTCAATGGGCCCCGATACGGACACGAGGCCGGACGTGTACATCATATCCAGGTGTGCCGCCATGACGCCCAAGGGCACGTCGCGCAGATCCTCAACGAAGACTTGCAGCAAGAATGTATCACCGGTCCGCACACTCGTGATGGGCGTGCCGAACTGATTAGTGACGCGCAGCTCAAACTCCACCAAGTCCGCAAACTCTTGGACCGTTACGGTTACGGCGGCCATCGACTCGCCGCCGCGACCGTCGCTGATCTTATACGTGAAAGTTTCGGTGCCGACAAAATTTGCGGCGGGCGTATAAACCAGGTTTTGCCCGCCGCTGCCGAGCACGACGGTTCCGCCGTCCGACGTCGTGCCC
>SXHS01000325.1 GCA_005773145.1 Planctomycetaceae bacterium
GGCGATGATCAACACGGCCACCGCATTGGAGATCGCGTAGGCCCAGCGTGGCGACGGCCCCAGCGTGATCCAAAGCGTAAAGGTGAGCAGCGACACTAAGAGCACAGCGGGCACAAACCAAGCGACCACCGCATCCGCCAATCGTTGCACGGGCGCTCGACTGCGTTGTGCTTGGGACACCAACTCGATCATTCGGGCCAAAAAAGACTCACGCCCCACACGTTCCGCTCGCATCAACCAAGCCCCATCGCCATTCACCGTCCCGCCGATCACTCGATCCCCAGCAGCCTTAACGACAGGGATAGACTCTCCCGTGATCATCGATTCGTCGACCGCACCCTCGCCTTCCAGGACGCAACCATCGACGGGCACCGTATCTCCCGGCCGCACGCGCAGCACGTCTCCTCGCGCGACTCGTTCCAACGGGATACGTTCATCTCGATCACCACGCACCAGCCACGCCGTCGGCGGGCTCAAGGACAGCAGTTCCCTCAGCGCTAGGGTCGTGCGTCCCCGTGCCCGCAGCTCCAACACCTGCCCCAACAAGACCAGGATCGTAATCATGACCGCCGACTCGAAATACAGCGGAACTCCGCCATGCGCGGCATGCGCGGCTGGCAACCAATGCGGCGCAACCACCGCCACAATGCTGTACCCATAGGCGGCGGCGATTCCGATACCGATCAGCGTGAACATATTGAGTTGACGCGTGATTATCGAGCGCATCGCCCGTTGCGGAATCGGCCAACCCGGCCCAAAAATCACGATCGTGGACAAGAACCACTGGAGCCACGCGGACCAGGAAGCCTCGCCGAGAAGGCGGCTCAACCCGTGAACCATCGGCACCATGTGCAAGAAGACCACCGGCACCCCCAACCCAATCGCCCAGCGCAAGCGTCCATTCATCTCGGCAAGTTCGCTCGTCGCTTGAGCACCGGATATCGACGCCTGCGTTGGCAGCAGATCCATGCCGCACTTGGCGCAACTTCCAGGACTGGCCTGTTCCATTCCCGGACACATCGGGCAATAGTATTCGACTGCCGAGTTCGAATCTCCACCGCGGGCCGCTTCGAGTGTGACCATCGGCAAGGAGCTGCCGCATGTTGTGCCACAGCAGCCACCCGTCGTCGGCGCTTCGTCACGACCCATTAAGAAGCGATCGCGACAGTGTTGGCAACAAAAGAAAAACTTCTCCCCATCTCGTTCGGCGCTCAGCGCCGTCGTCTCGTCGACCGCCATGCGGCAGATGGGATCAATCGCGACCATAAATGGTTGTCGTCTGAATTTCCAGAAACCCGAAGCCCGCTCCTTTCATGCTACACGCTCGCGCCCACCATCACATGCCCCCCCTCCGCGTCTCTGCGTCTCTGCGTGCCAAAAATTCCTTCCTACCACCCGCCAAAACCGACATACCACCCCTAAGTCTGTGCGAAAGTTTCGCTCGCTTTTACACGGCGGCGGCGATGCGTGAGCACGCGTTCGGTGTAGCCATTGGCTTCGCTACGTCCCTGCAACACCAGATCCCATGCGGCTTGAAATGCCTCGCTGCCTTCCAAGTCATGGGACATGGGTCGATATTGAGGATCACCGGCATTTTGTTGGTCGACGATCTTCGCCATGCGTTCGAATGTCTCTCGAATTTGATCGTGATTGGTCACCCCGTGGTGCAACCAGTTGGCTAAATGTTGGCTGGAAATCCGCAACGTGGCGCGGTCCTCCATGAGGGCCGTGTGATGGATGTCGAGCACTTTGGAACAGCCCACACCCTGCCCGACCCAGCGGGCCACGTAGCCGAGGATTCCTTGTGCGTTGTTATCCAGTTCCGCCTGGATTTCTTGGGGGGTCAAGGTGCGATCCCCGAGCAACGGTGGGGTCAAGATGTGGCTCAACGGGGCGCGTGGACGGAGTGCCAGCTCACGTTGTCGTGCGGGCACATCGACCAGGTGATAGTGCATCGCGTGCAGGGTCGCAGCGGTGGGGGAAGGGACCCAGGCAGTGGTCGCACCGGCGCGGGGATGCGCGATTTTGGTTTCCACCATGGCACGCATGTGATCCGGCATGGCCCACATCCCCTTGCCAATCTGCCCTCGACCCGGCAAGCCCACGGCGATTCCCACGTCGACATTCCAATCCTCGTAGGCCAACATCCAGCAGGAGTTCTTGATCTCCATCTTAGGCATCATGGGGCCGGCCTCCATGCTGGTATGGATCTCGTCGCCGGTTCGATCCAGAAAGCCCGTATTGATGAATACCACGCGTTCACGTGCCTCAGCGATGCAAGCCATCAAATTGACGGTCGTCCTTCGTTCCTCGTCCATGATGCCGATCTTGATCGTATGTCGCGGCATCCCCAGCGCGTCTTCCACACGCGCGAACAACTCCACAGTCGCCCGCACCTCCGCCGGTCCATGCATCTTGGGTTTGACGATGTACAGACTGCTACAGCGGCTATTGCGCAGCCGTCCCCGTTGCCGCAGATCATGCAACGCCGCCAGGGAGGTCACCATGGCATCCAGAAATCCCTCGGGGATGGGTCGACCGTCCGCCCATACGACCGCGTCCGTTAACATGTGGATCCCGACATTCCGCACGAGCAGCAGACTCCGACCCGGCAATACGCGGCGAGTCCCGTCGGGCGCTTGGTACTCTCGATCGGGATTCAACCGCCGTGTGATCGTTTGACCTCCTTTGGTGAAGGACGCCTCGAGCTCACCGGTCATCAGCCCCCACCAGTTACGATACACGCGGACCTTGTCAGCCGCGTCGACTGCGGCCACGGAATCTTCACAATCTTGGATGGTGGTGAGGGCCGATTCGAACACCACATCGCTGATGCCGGCCGGATGTTGCTGACCAATGGGATGGTTACGGTCCAGTTGGAGCTCAATATGCAGGCCGTGACATTGCAGGAGGACGCGGGTGAGGCGCCCCGCATCCTGCACAAAGCCAGCAAATTGGCCGATATCGCGCAGACTGAAAACGTTCCCCCCCGGCAATCGGACGGTCAGTTCTTTGCCGGCCACGGCATCCGTGAGCAGAAATTCGCTGACCTCGGCGTAGCTCCCCGCGCGCAGAGGAACAACACGATCTAAATGAGCCATGGCATGCGCGATGACGCGGCCGCCACGTACCGCATCGTACCCAGAGGATCCGGTAGCGTCCCCCGATTCGTGTGGTATCACGTCGGTCCCGTA
>SXHS01000326.1 GCA_005773145.1 Planctomycetaceae bacterium
AGCTCGATCTTTTTGGCGTGGAATTGGCCGCCACCCATCCAGACCTACCCACCATCGAGGATGTATCTCAGCTGGCGGCGTCCCAGCCAACTCGCCGGTCGGGACCGGCCGCCGATGAACAGCGACTGTTCATGCGTTGGCAGTCTGGGCCGTTGCAAAGCGCGGATGCGGAACTCCTGCAACAAGCCGGGGTGGACATCGCCGACCGCACGATCGTCCAATACTACTCCAACGAGACCTTGCAGGTGTTGGCTCGCCTGGAGGGGGCCTATGCGGAGGGTCGCCCCCTAGAGCAGATTCGCAAGACGATCTTTGGCGTTCGTAGTAGCAATGGCCGTTACGAGTACTATGTGTTGGAGCAACAGGTTCGGGTGGGTGCTGCACGTCGCTCGGCACCATAGGTTTCTTGCGAATAAAGCAAAGGGGATTCGGGTGGACTTCAGCTCGCTTACAGATCTGGCCGGACTAGCCATCTATGGGGCGCAAGCCGTGGTGGCACTTTGGGGTGCCTACTGCGTCATCTTGGTGTGGCGCCGCGTCGGCGAAAAGCGATTCGCCACCGAGGAGGCGCAGAATGAGTTTTTATCTCGGCTGCAGGCCCCGCTGAAACGACAAGATTTCGCTGCGGCCAGCCAGATGTTGGAAGGGGACCCGCGCGCCGTGGCCCAGTTGGCCCGATTGGCCATTCATCACCGCGGCATGGGCTACACCAAGGTACGACAAATGGTGTTGGATCGTTTTCAGTCCGACGTCCTGGCTGATTTGGATCATCGTCTTGTCTGGATCAATACTGTGATCAAGAGCGCGCCCATGTTGGGTTTGTTGGGAACCGTGGCGGGTATGATGGGCGCGTTTGGGAAGTTGGCCGGCAAGCAAAATGTCAATCCGGATGTATTGGCCGGAGATATCAGCCTGGCACTCGTAACAACGGCGATCGGTTTGGCGATTGCCATTCCCCTGATCCTTTGCATGGCCAGCATCAACGTTCGCATTCAAAAGATGGAGGACTTGGTGGCGGCGGGCATGTCGCAGTTTTTTGAACTGTTCCGTGGAGTCCTCGCCAAGTCATCGGCCGATGAGGGGGGGGCTTAGTCCATGTCGCGCACGCCCGGTCCCGAATCCGCCTTGCCCGTTGAGCCACTCCCCGAGACATCGTGGCGCAGGGGACGGCGGCAAGAGGAAGAGACCGATATCGATATCACACCCATGATCGACATGACCTTTCTGCTGCTAATTTTTTTCCTAGTCACCAGCCGAATCAACACGCAGGGCGCGGTCGATCTCCCCCAAGCCCATCACGGCACGGCTGTCCCAGAGAAAAACTCGGTGATCATCACCATCGTGCAGGCTGACGGCGGATCGTCACGTGTGTATCGGGGCAAGGGATCCCAGGAGGAACAGTTGTTTAGCGCTCCGAATCTTGTGCAAGAAGAGGCGGCGATCGGGGAATACCTGCAACAAGAATTGACCCGAGGCAGCGGCAAGGACCAGGTATTGATCTACGCCAGTCGCGGCGTGAAACACCGTGAGGTTTCGCGTGTGTCGAGTATTGTCGGACGTGCCACCAGCGCTAAGCTTTATGTTGCGGTACTTGAGGTACAATAGACGTCGTGACCATTCATTTCCTGTGCCCCAGTTGTCGTCATCGTCTCCAGGCGGATTCCGTTCTGAAAGATGCGGCCGTGCGCTGCCCCGCTTGTTCGGCAACGCTCGAGGTGCCGTCCCCGCCGAGTGTCCCCGCCGCGCCGGCCATGTCCGCACGGTGGACCGTGCCCCCCCCTCCCCCGCCGGTCGCGGAAGAGATCACCGTCCATTTTCGTTCGATTCGCCGCGAGGAGGAAACCGAAATGGATATGACGCCCATGGTCGACGTCACGTTTTTGCTGTTGATCTTTTTCATGGTGACGGCGGCTTTCACACTTCAAAAATCGTTCGAGGTGCCAGCGCCGGATGAAGATGTCGTGGCCGAGCAATCCTCGGTCGATTGGGAACAAGATCGGGTTGTGGTCCGCGTGGATGAATTCAACACCTATCACGTGACAGCCCCTACCTCGGGTGAAGAAATCGAAGTGGTGACCGACCAGGAATTGTTGGTCCGACTGCGTGAGGCCGTCCGCGGCGACGCCGCGAACACAGGGACCGCTCGCATGATTGTGATGGCGCATGGCTCCGCCACTCACGAAAAGGTGGTCACTGCCATGGACGCAGGGAACGAAGTGGGTGTCGAGGAGGTACGGTTGGTTACCGTCGAGGACGACCAGTAACTCCGCAGTGGGGAACGACCAAAGATGGCACCGATAAACGCCCAGCAACTTGTCGACCGGATCGAAAGGTCTCAATGGGTCACCGAAGGCGTGGTGCGGGCGCTTCGTCGCCATCTAGCGGATGCCTCCTCGCCAGTGTCGCTGAACACGTTGACCGTCTGGCTGATCCAACAGGGGCATCTGACCGAGTCGCAGGTGACACGGTTGCTCAGCGAGGGCGAGCCCCCCGGATCTCAGGCCGAAGTTACCCGACGGTCGGTTCCCACCAAGTCTTCGCTCCCTCCGCAGGATCGGGATACCGTCCTGGGCGATGACTTGGAACTTGATTTGGATGTTGATTGGGATGGTAAACCCCCATCAAAGGAGCCCCGTTTAGCTCCTTCGAACCCCAAGATCACGCCACTGCCAAAACTACAGGTCCCCGAATGGTCGGACGTACCGCGGGACCCAACGCGATTGCCAGCGGACGGCACGCGGTTGCCGCTGACCATGTCCGCCAGACTATGGCGTGGCGGGCGCAAGACGTGGGACTCGCCCCTGATCCTTCTGGGGAGCGGGGGCCTGCTGCTGCTCGTTTTTCTGGGCACGTTTCTCTTTTTCTACCTGCAACGTGGCTCGGCCGACGAAGTGCTTCAGCAGGCGGAAGAGGAGTATCGCCGGGGCGCCTACAACCAAGCCACGTTTTTCTACCAGGATTTCCTCAAGCGATTTGCAGGACATCCGAAATCGAGCTTGGCTCGCGTCCGCATGGGTACGGCTCGGCTCTGGGACGTGGTCGAGAACCATAAGGATTGGGAGCTGGCCCTGCGCGTTGCGCATGAAGTGATGCCACAACTCTCGGAAGAAGAAGCCGTTGGCGAGGCCCGTTCCGCTTATGCGAGCATTCTAGTGAGCATGTACGAAGGCTTCATTGGGCTGGCCGAGGCTGCGATGGCGTCCCAAGACCGAGCGTTGGACCAATTGCAACGGCTTGTGAAACGCGCCCATGAGGTCCGCAAGTTGATCGACAATAGCGAGTACTTACCAACGTCCGTGCGCCAACCGATCCAGGCGCGCATTGAGGGGGCCGAGAACCGCCTGAACTTGGTGATTCGTGACATGGATCGCGACCACCAATTGCAATTGGCCATCCAGAAAATGCAGGCCGCCACCGCAGGCGGTGATACCGAACAAGCGTTTCGTGAATGCGATCAATTCCTGCGACGTTATCCGGCCGTTGCTAATGCTCCGGCGTTGCGAAAGGCAATCCAAGAGAATGTGGAACGGGAACGACAAAGCGTTAGGCCGATCAGCGTCCCTTGGACCCCCATCAACACGGAGCGGCCAGCGGAGGTGGCCCATCGTGTGGCCCTGTCGGTTCCGCGTCGGCCGGGCGTCGCGGCGCAACTGGAAGGACATGTGGTCTGTTTGTTGGTACGAGGCGTGGTCTATGGCATCAACGGCCAGACTGGAGCCATTTTGTGGCGACGCGGCGTCGGTGTGCCAACGCAAATACAGCCGCAACCCTTGGGAACGCATCCGGGCGCGGATGTGTTGATCGTCGATGGTCATCATCAGACCCTGATCCGCGCGGACGCTGCGCAAGGCGTGCCTCGTTGGCTCCTGCCAATCGGCGAGCCGTTTCTGCGACCGATCATTTTGAAAGAGACGTTAATCGTCGCGACGAAATCCGGAAAAATTCTGCGTCTGGATGCGGGATCTGGAGCTGTCCGAGCGGCGTGCCAACTGCCACAAACGCTAGCCGTCCCCCCGAGCGTCGATTCCCGGCATTCGCGCCTGTTGCAATTGGCGGAACACACAACATTGTTCGTGTTGTCGACGGAGACACTGGAATGCGTTCATGCTTACGGCCTGGGACATGGGATCGGCCGCGTGGCGACCTCGCCGGTCGTGTTGCCGGATCATGTGCTGATCGCCGAGAACGCGGGGATGGATTTCGCCTGGTTGCATGTACTGTCGCTCGAGGGTCCAGACGCACCATTTGCCTCCAGCGGTGATCCGTTGCGCATCGAGGGACGCGTTGATGAGGAACCTCTTGTGTTTGGCCGACGTGCGGTCGTCTTCACGGACCGCGGTGCCGTTCGAGTATTGGAGTTTCCTCGTGCCGAGGTGCGGGAGATGCCGCGTGTCTTCGCCAGTAGGCCAGCGGCGGATACCTCACCCCGCGCCGTGCATGCTTGGGTCCAACAGGATCAATTGTGGCTGGCCGACACGCAACTAAGCCGATTCGAGATTCATGCTGCCCGCGGTGAATTGATACAGCGTTGGATACAGAACGCTGGTGATCGCTACTCGATCCCCATGCGTCCGTTGTCCGATGTGTTGATCGCGGTGCGCGAGCGCCAGGGGATGCCAGGCGTCACGGTCTCCGCAATTCCCATGGCCGTCGAGGAGCGGAATGGTCCACGTCCGGACCAAGCCCCCGAGCCGCTGTGGGAGGTGGACTTGGCCGTCCCGCTGGCGGGGGATGTGAAGTGGGATGGACGGCGCAAAAAGATCGCGGTCGTGACGTGCCAGGGGGCCCTGTTTGATATCGATGCCGCAGCCCTCCAGGCAGGCGTCCTCAACCAACCGGCCCAGACACTCGATGCGCCAGTCGAGAAACTGCACTTCGATCGCGAAGTCGTGCTGTCACCGGGTAACAGCGTGTACCTGCCAGCGCAAGGCAGCGCGAAATGGATGGAGTATCACTCGCAACGTGCCGACGACCGCTTGCAACTGCGACCACTGACCATCGCTGCGGGGGCATTCCGGACAGCGGTGGCATTCGGATCCGATGTCTTGGCGCCGACCTCGGCGGGGCCGGTTTACCAGATCAATCCAACCACGGGCCAGCCGACGCGGCTCCCGTACCGACCGGACACGACTCCAGACTCTCAGTGGACATGGCAGGTCCCCCTGCTCGTGCCCGGTCC
>SXHS01000327.1 GCA_005773145.1 Planctomycetaceae bacterium
ATCCGCGGTATCTACGATCGCTACACGAGCGATGGCGGCGACGCGGGGGGCAACGTGCCGGTGCGCAAAGGCGGTACGGACCGGAGTGGCCGACTGCCACTCGAGCGATATCTGTTGGCCACCGTCGAGGAACGCGACGCTCTGTCCGGGGATCGCAAGACGATTGAAGCGGTTGCCGGTGCGCGTGGGCTGAGTCCCAACTACCTGAGTATGGTATGGACCATGCTCCAAGACTCCAATACGCAGTCACGTCTGTTGGACCCGCTGAGGGCGCAATGGAAAACCGCCACCGCCGCCGACGTTCCCCAGTTGACGGGACTCGTTGCCAAAGGGCAGGACTTCTTGTTCAAGTTCAATTCGGTTGGCCAGATTGGGCTTCACAAGAATATTCATTCCTGGCTGGTCCCCGTAAATCGGCTCGAGTTTCGACAGGAGTTTCGGGTCAAAGTACCGAGCGATGCCACCGGTGAGTTTGAGCTGTCATTGCAGTCGGATGATGCCGAGGATGGGAATGTGGGTGACTACGTCCTCTGGGATCGCCCGCGATTCGTTGCCGCCGGGCGACCTGAATTGCTGCTCAAGGATGTGAGCCGTGTGGCCGATTCACTTGTGGCCAGTCGTGATCGACACTTTTCACAAGCGGCCCAGTGTCTGGCTGCTGCCCACGAAGTGGGGCAAATGGATGCCAGCGTAGCGGTGGAGCCACTGGCCAAGAAGTACGGTGTGGATTCCGATTCGCTCGCGGTTTGGTTCGCGTATCTGGGAGTCGGCAACGCTGATCCCGTGGCTCTGGGAACTCCCATCACCCGCAAACAAGATGAGACGGCGGATATCAAAGCCGTCACCGGTTGGGTGGGGGATGACAGCTTAGCGGTTTTAGCAAACGCATCCGATAAGGAGGTTCGCATTCCGGGCACCATGCCGCCCCGTAGCGTGGCCGTGCATCCAGCCCCCACACTAGCGGTCACCGTGGGTTGGCGCAGTCCGCTGGCAATCGCTGTGAAGATCTCGGGATCGGTTCAACAAGCCAACCCGGAGTGTGGAAATGGCACGGCCTGGTCACTCGTGTTGCGACGTGGCGAGACTCGTCAACAAATACTAGCCTCCGGGAAGCCCAAGCGAGGCGAGATCGATTCGGTCGGGCCGATTGACGCTGTGACGGTGCAGGTTGGCGATGTGATCGGCCTCGTAGTCGATGCCGGGGGGGGGAACAACTCGTGCGATCTGACCACCGTTGACCTGACATTGAGCGACGGAACCCGAGAGTGGAATCTC
Organism: Planctomycetaceae bacterium; assembly: GCA_005773145.1. Lineage (GTDB taxonomy): Bacteria > Planctomycetota > Planctomycetia > Pirellulales > Pirellulaceae > SXHS01. Next base: position 1,276 of record SXHS01000327.1, read on the forward strand.
TGGAAAGACGTGTCCCCTGAGATCCTGGCCGGTAATCCCCATGCCGACTCGCATGGCAATGCGGACGTCTGGCATTTCAGCTCGGAACTTGCCAGCGGCGGGGGACGGTCCACTATTCCTGAGGGATCTGTCCTGACGCAGTGGCTGGCTGCCCGTGACCCTGCCGAGAAGCAACGGTTGGCCCATGAATTCCAGAGGATCCTGCAACTAGATCCCGCCACGCTTGCCAAAGACTCCGCGGATGCCGCCCTGTCGCGGCAGTTGCGATCGCTGGCGAATCCCTTCATGGCCGCCGTGTTGCACTACGCGCTCAGCCAAGACTCAAACCCGACATCGGTCGCCGAGTCGAAGTGGGATCCGCCGTTGAGGCGGTTTAGCAAGTGCCCTGATGCACGCACCAGCGAGCCGACATGCCTCGACATGCACGCTCCTGGCAGCGTGAAAGTACGTGTCCCCGCGGACTTGGTGGCCGGATCTGAGTTCGTTGTGACGGGGCGTCTGCATCCCGAAACAGGACAGGAGGGATCGGTCCGGCTGAAGGTGGAGTCCTCATTGGCTGAGGGGAACGTCCCATCGAGCCCTTCCTCGATCGTGGTTATGGAGGGGAGTCAAACCGCACGACGTATCGAGGCCGAGTTCCACGAATTCCGCAATCTCTTTCCGCCGACATTGTCCTACTCGCGGATCGTACCCGTCGACGAAGTGGTCACCTTGATTCTCTATCACCGCGAGGATGATCAACTACGACGATTGATGTCGACTCCCGCAGAATCGACGCAACTGGACAAGCTTTGGGACGAATTGTTTTACGTGTCGCACGAACCCTTAAAGATCTTAGATGCCTTCGCCCAGCTGAATGAGTATGCGACCCAAGACCGCCACGACCTGCTTCCGGCGTTCGATCGCATGCGGCAGCCCGTCCGTGATCGGGCCGACGCTTTTCGGAAACGGCTAGTCGACACCGAGCACCGCCACGTGGATGCCGTGATCGACTTCGCCGGTCGGGCTTATCGTCGTCCCCTCGGCGATGAGGAGAAACATCAGCTTCGCGGCCTGTATGCCAATTTGCGGCAGCAAGACATTTCGCACGATGAGGCCGTGAGACTCACCCTATCTCGCGTGCTGGCGGCGCCGGCCTTCTTGTATAAGGTGGAAAAGCCGGATGCGGGAACGATGGCGGCGCCGGTCTCAGATTTTGAAAGCGCCAACCGGCTTAGTTACTTCCTCTGGTCGACGGCTCCGGATGTCGAATTGCGGGATCTCGCGCGGTCCGGAAAACTCCGTGATCCCAACGTGCTCGCCGCGCAGGCCAGGCGGATGCTGGGCGATCCCAAAATTCGTCGAATGGCGACCGAGTTCGGATGTCATTGGCTGCACATCCATGACTTCGAGAACCACAACGAGAAGAGTGAACGCCATTTCCCGACATTTGCCGCGCTGCGCGGTGCCATGTATGAGGAATCCATTTTGGTCCTGACCGATCTGCTGCAGAACAATCGGTCGGTCCTCTCGTTGGTCGACGGCGATGCCACGTTCCTCAATGAGCCGTTGGCCCAGCACTACGGCATTCCTGGCGTTGTCGGCCCCGAGTGGCGGCGGGTGGAAGGAGTTCGTCAGTACTCGCGCGGCAGTATTCTCTCGTGGGCGACGACGATGGCCAAGCAATCGGGTGCGTCCCGTACCAGTCCTATTCTGCGGGGCAATTGGCTCAGCGAAGTGGTGCTTGGCGAAAAGCTGCCCCGTCCCCCCAAGAACGTGCCGGTCCTTGCCGATACCGTCCCCGAGGGGCTCACGGAGCGGCAGCTAATCGCCCGCCACACGACCGATTCGGCCTGCGCCAAATGCCATCTGCGCATCGATCCATTTGGGTTTGCCCTGGAGGGGTTCGACGCGATCGGCCGATTAAGGTCTCAGGATGCTGCCGGATTAACCATTGATACAAAGACGGTCCTCTTCGACGGCACTGCGATCGATGGTTTTTCCGACTTGAAGGAATACCTGGGGGCCACCCGTCGGGATGCTTTCGTTCGCCAATTTCAACGAAAACTGTTAGGCTACGCATTGGGGCGGTCGGTCCAGTTGTCGGATGAGCCGCTGTTGAACGAGATGCAGCAGCAGCTGATCCGGAATGACTACCGCGTCGGATTGGCGATTGAGGCAATCGTCCGCTCCCCGCAATTCCGCGAGATCCGGGGTCGTGACGTCGCCACAACCGAGTGAAGCAAAACACCGTTAGAATTTCCATGCCGTGAGAGTTACCATCCCGTCCCTTTTCCAAGGATGAGGCGCATGGCCCATCACTTTTCCCGGCGTACGGTCCTGCGAGGCGTCGGTGTCTCGATGGCGCTCCCTTGGATGGAGTCGCTGCCGGTTTGGGGGGATGAGGTCACGGGGAGTCGGCAATCGAGTGAAGCGCCCACTCGACTTGCGGTTCTCTTTGCGGGCAAT
>SXHS01000328.1 GCA_005773145.1 Planctomycetaceae bacterium
CATGCAACTGCGGCCGAACTCGACACATCCCGGATCGTCGAACCCATAGAGGCTTTGCGCGGCGGCAGATTCGCCGGCCAGATCGACCACCTCGGGAATCGCGACTTGCATCCGGGCTGCCATTTCGTAGGCGTGGATTCTTCCGGCCAGCGGATCGCTCCCAGCGTGTTGTGCCAGATGATTCCGGTTCAAATCGTTCAGTAGAGAAAATCGCGATTGGCGACGCGTTTCGTCGATCGGCTGAGGTGAATGCAAGTCTGGAATTACGTTGTTGTGCGTGCCAAATGCGACGCCCTGATGCCGTGAAGGCAGGAAGGCGCTGGTCCAGTTGTTTGCCGCACCGGTAGGCAATCCGCGCGGATCGGGCAGCACGACGAACGTTGGCAGGTTGTCGGTTTCACATCCCAGCCCGTACGACAACCATGATCCCATCACCGGGAAGCCCATCAAACGAAACCCGCTATTGGCTTCGAAAATCGCCGGGGCATGATTGGCGCTACCGGCGACCATCGAGCGGACAAACGTCAACTGGTCGACGCACTGGGCAAGATGCGGGAACAGTTCGGATGCCCAGAGTCCACTTTGACCGTGCTGATTGAACGCCCAATGACTTTGATGCAACAATCCCACCTTGCCAAAAAACACGTCCGGCTTCTCCCCCCCGGGAAGCGGCTGGCCGTGATATTTTTCGAGCGCTGGCTTGTAGTCGAAAGAATCGACCTGGCTCAATCCGCCGGACAAGAAAATCTGAATCGCCCGCCTGGCCTTAGGCGTGTGATGGGGGGGCGAATCGGCTGCATCTCCCGGTACGCTAGCGGCAAAAAGCGCACTGTCACGGGACAGCAGACTGGCCAGCGCCACGCCTCCCAGTCCCGCGCTCATTTGCGATAGAAAATCTCGACGACCCAGGTAAGGATGCATCACACGCCCCGCTAATCGATGTACAGGAACTCGTTGGTGTTGAACAATATCAAACAGAAATCCGGCAGGCCGAACTCCTGGACGAATTTCGCGGCCTTGGCTCGTTCGGTGGCCGTTGGGGCGCGATTGAAGGCAAGTTGATAGGCCCGCTCGACTTGCTCGGCGGCGCTTGCGCCAGCTTCATGGCCCAGTCGTTTGGCAAATGCCTCGGCAGCGTGCTCGATCAACGGGTTGTTTAGCAGTGACAGCGCCTGCAGTGGCGTGGTGGTGACGTTGCGTCGTGGTGTGGACACATTCGGATCGGCGCAATCCAGCGTTTCCAGCAGCGGCGACGTTGTGGCGCGAACCGTGGTGCGGTAAATTGTGCGACGATGGAGAGCCGCATTCGAGCCATCCGTCACCTGGTAGTCGATGTTGTCCTCGCGAGTTCGCTGTAGATCGCCGAAGCTGGGCCCCCCCATCCGCGGATTCAGCTGACCGCTGATCGCCAACACTGCGTCGCGCGCCGCCTCGGCCTCCAATCGCTGCGGCGACTTTCGCCACAACAGCCGGTTGCTGGCATCGATGATGACCGCCTGCGCATCGGTCTGGCTCGACTGTTGGTACGTGGCCGAGAGCATTATCCGTCGATGCAAGTGTTTGAGGCTCCAATCGTGTCGAACTAACTCGCATGCCAGCCAATCGAGCAACTCCGGATGCGAAGGACGACCACCGCTGAAACCGAAGTCGCTTGGTGTATCGACGAGACCAACGCCAAAATGGTAGTGCCACAAGCGATTCACGATCGTGCGCGCGATCAGCGGGTTGCGTTCATCGGTAATCCACTTCGCCAGCTGGTAACGGCGTTGCGCTTCGGAGACATTGGCTTGCAGACCCCAATCATTCGGTAACCCAACCAGGCATTGAAAACCGCGGGGGGTCACCGCCGCACCGGGCGTGCGAAAGCTCCCTCGGGCAAGTACATGAAAGTATTGTGGCGAAGACGATTCCACGCCATGCACGGTTCCGCCCGCGGCCAATCGCCAGCGCATCTCCGCGGCGGAAAGCTGCATGACCAGGTTTGACCATGCTTTCTTACGATCGGCTGGCGCTTGCTCGAGGAGGTGATCGAGTCCGCAGGTGCTTAGCGGCCCCTGCGCAGCGCAGAGTTCGTCTTGCGCCGCCAAAAGTTCTCGCTGGCGGTCGGCGATGAGTGCCGGCGAGTTGTCATCGGCCGGCTTCTTTTTTGATTCGTCGTAAGCGGCTTGCGCGTCCGCTACAGCCCGCCTGGTCTGGCAAATTCCTTCAGCACGGGCAGCGTCGAACTGCTGTTGGGCGTCGAGGCCGATCGCTGCCAACAGCGGCGGCAAGTCGATGGATGGAAGCGAATCGGGTTGCGGCGCAACGGTGCGCTCGCTTCGCCTGATGCCGCCCAGCGCCGACGCCAATTGAAAATACTCGGCCTGAGCCAATGGATCAAACTTATGATCGTGGCAGCGGGCACAATTAATCGTCAGGCCCAGAAACGTTTGGCCGACGTTGCCCACAAGATTTTCCAGTTCGTCCTCGCGCGTGGCAGCCTTCATTCCGTCGGAACCTTGCATCAGCCCCAACATGTCGTGCGGTGTACATACGAGATATCCCGTGGCGATGATCGCCCGCGGATCATCGGGATGCAGCACGTCTCCGGCAAGCTGCTGCCGTACGAACTCGTCGTAGGGCAAGTCGTCGTTGAGCGATTGAATCACCCAGTCTCGATACTTCCAGGCGCTGGGATAAAACTTATTGCGCTCGAAGCCTTGGCTTTCCGCAAAACGTATCACATCCAACCAATGGCGGGCCCAACGCTCGCCGTGCTGCGGCAAGGCGAGCAAGCGATCAATCAGGCGAGGATAGGCATCCGCCGATGCGTCGCTCTCAAAGGCGGCTACCTCTTCCGGCGTGGGTGGCAAGCCAATCAAGTCGAACGTTGCCCGACGAATCAATGTGCGCCGATCGGCGGCGGGGGAAGGAGCAAGTCCTGACGACTCCAATCGCGCCAACACGTAACGATCAATCTCGTTGGCGGGCCAACGCGTATCCTTGATCACGGGCGCTGCCGGCAGCACCGGCGGCTGCCACGCCCACCAGTCGTATCCAGCGCGCGTCTCAGTGGTGAATCGGAAGGTGTCAATCGGATCGCACCCCCAGACCGAACCGCGAGCAATCCAATCGCGTAAGATCCGTTTCTCCTGGTCGGAGAGTGGATGTTTTGGCGGCATCTCGTCCGCTTCGACTCGGCTGAGCAGATAGCTGTCATCCGGACTGCCCGCGGCTAACGTCTCGCCGCTCTCACCTCCCTTCAGAAACCCGGCCTGCCGCGACAGGTCCAGACCCCCCTTTTTGTCCGAACCGTTGTGGCAACCCAGACACCGATTGACCAGCAACGGGGCAACCTGCTCATCGAATTGGCGAAACGCCGCTGAATCGGACGGCAAAAGTTCCTTGCGCACCTCAGCACGCACCACGTCCACCTCGCACAAAAACGTATGCGTCACCCCGTCCATCGGAGGATGCACCTGAAAGATGAAGTGCTGAAAGCTTCCGAGCGGCTGCTCATTTGCGCTGTGGATGCACGATCCATGTTGCCCCGACTGAGGTTGCACACCTCCTGTTTGCGTCGTATCGATGCGGGCAAGCAGCCGATAGCCAGGACCGTGAGGGTCGTCAATAACAAATCCGTCGACCGCACCGTCACTGGCGTAAACATCGATGCGCTGCGGCGCACGGACCCCGCCGCTAAGCACGTTGCGGTGCCAGGAGTATATATTGATCTGATCGATCGGTTCGCAACCAGGCAGGCTGATGCGAAATTGACCAACTCCGACACCGTCATCGAAAAAGAAACAATCGCCCGGTTCATCGTCGTCGACCGGGCCGGCGCCGTCCGTCAGCTTTTGAATGCCGCCGCTTAGGGGATGGTGATTACCTTGAATCGTCACGGATTGCAACCCGTGAGCCAGGTCGGTCGTTGAAATTACCGGTACGGGCCAACGACCATCGGCAGCATCGCGAAAAATATGCTCAGAAAACTCGGGTCGCAAGGGAGTGCCGTCATTAAAATTCACCCCAACCGCAACGTTTTCCGAGTGCGTCGGAGTCTGCTGCGGTGCTTGAGGCTCAGCCGCCTCGACCTGGCCAGGCCCTGCCAAGGCGCCGAGCATCACAAGATTAACCAGTCCGATTGACAACGACGTTTTGTTGGCCATCTGGGCAGGCATCCCTGTGAGAGAGACGCGCTCGTTGAATCGTTGGTAGGGGGCAGCCGTTGTCGATCGGCTCGCCCATTACATTATAGATGCAAGCCTTGTTCGAGCAGCAGCGAAAATCGGACAGATTCTTGTTGCAATAGGACATCGAGGCCATCCATGCTGCCTGTGTTATGCTGGTGGCACTCTCGTCAGCCCCCTGATCTTTGCTTGTCGAATTTTGTTTTTCCCCGGCCAGCTTACTCAGCTTGGAGCGAACGCTTTCCCGGGCCATCAAACTCGAAGGGTTCCCAGCAATCAGCCGATGGTTGTGCGCAGCGATACCACCGGTTCATGAGCGAGATTCCATTTTACATCCCGATGGAATGGCAGCGCGCTGTCGTGAGGCATCGGCGACCGCTTCCAGTCCCTCTTGTCGCTGGCGCGACCCGCACAGCCGGGTAGCCGGGACAGCTACTACTGTGCGGGCTACCCGCGGCCTGGTTGCTCGACGCGCGATTGCTGTTAGCTCAGACTTCCCATTTGACTTCCCGCACTTGGGCATGCGCTCTTGCGTTACGCCCTTGAAAAGCACTGTCATGGCTGAATTTGCATTCTCGACGACGGGCAAGCCGGCGCCGGTTCACTTGGAGTTGTTGGGGCTTCAGGGCGAACGCGTGGCGGAGGTGGAGGCAGACATGGAAGTGATCGTCGAGGAGGCGTTTACCCGCTACCCGGCATTTCGTCCGGAGCCGGAGCCGCATCGCCTGGCCGAGGCGGCGCGGCTGTTGGCTGGTGCGGAACGGCCCATGATTGTTGCGGGCGGCGGAACCGTGACATCGGAGGCCGGTCCGGAGATTGTGAAGTTGGCAGAGGCGCTGTCGATTCCGGTGGCCACGTCGCTCAACGCCAAGGAGATCATCGCCGCGAACCATCCACTGGCGGTCGGTGTGGTGGGCACGTATTCGCGCTGGTGCGCCAATCAGGCCGTTGCCGAGGCGGATCTGGTGATGTTCGTCGGCAGCCACACGGGCGATCAGGTCACCGACGTGTGGACGGTGCCAAGGCCGGGGACGCCGACTATCCAAATCGATATTGATCCCGCTGAATTGGGCCGCAGCTATCCTGCCACGGTGCCGATGGTTGGGGATGCGAAGGCGACGCTGCGGCGGTTGCTCGAGAAGCTCGCTCAATCGCCGCCGCGTTCCGAATGGCCGGAGCGCACGCGGCAAGTTGGAAGGAGGGCAGCCCCCTCCCCATCCCTCCTCTCCGAGGGGAGGGAGCCGGACGGGGGCTTGTGCGCTATTTGGATTTCAGGTCAAAGTTGAGTTCGTTCTCTCCAGCCTTGATTTCGGCGGTGAGCGTGGATTGACTGTTGTAGCGGGCCGGAATCCCCTCCACGATTTCGTCGACCATGGTGCCAGGAGGGTACGGTGATCCCGCAGGAACGCTCCTTCCTGTCTTCCGTGTAAAGGAAATCTCCACCCGATTCCAACCTGCCACAGGACCTTGGCTCTCTGAGATCGCGTACCCGCCGCTGGAAATAACCGCGCCCACTACCGGCCCAGTTGTTCCCTTGATGGGAAAGAAACTGATATGACCGTCTGCAATCGGATTCTCGTCCAGACGTACTGTTCCAGTCACGGCTCCCCGTGGGGGACCCTTTACGCTGGTGCTGCACCCTTGCGCGGCGCAAGTTAGCATCACTAACAATGCCCCCGGCGAACAGCTCCAGGAGAGTCCTATCTTCATATGCCGCTTTCAATCGTCCGCCATCAGCCGTAGTCGGGGGAACTAAAGATCGCCTTGTACGATTTCGCCACCCTTAATGGTGGCCATTGGCCGCCAGACGGACATCAGGTCAACAGTCTCGGTCACAAACTGGACCGATCCGTCGCACAACAACCCATGAACACCGCCGGGGTGACGGCTCCGGGCTGAGGCATGGTTGGAGAGTTCATTCTGCACCCGGCAGGGCAGATTCAGCTCAGGATAGCCCCTGCCATTTGGGCAGACCCTCAAGTCAGTTGACCAAAAAGAGTCCGGGGCGGAAGAATTCGGCGTCAATGTCGGGTACAGATGTTGGGACCCGGCTCGGGTCGTATATGGCGCACCCAGGATACTGTATTTGTCCTTTCCGGTAAGGTATTCCCCGAACGCCATCGTTTTGCTGGTGCCATCGGTGATCTCGCGTAACTTCCGCCCTTGGTTCAAACGAAATAGGTGTTGCTGCTGGGCCGGACCGGCAGCGCCCGAGAAATACTGATGTTGGAATCCATCGTTCAAACCCGAGAAAAATCCCAAGTAATTGCTCCGGTACACCTCATTCGCAACACTCGGCCAAGCGCCATAGGGGTCGGGCATCACAAAGAGACCGGTTGCCAGACCATCGCTGGGGCAGAGATAGGTCGAAATGGGAATGCGAGTCGTGGCCGGCCAGGCGAAATTCCAAGGCTCATCCGGAATGTCAATCGTCAGGTCGTAAACGGTTCGCTCGTCGACGTACGGCAAGAGGAGGTGCAAATAAGAGGTCCACTCGGGCGGGTCAAACGGACGTCCTGGTTTGATATGAATGGACCCCGGTGGAAACCGGCGATGCGCACTCTCATAGTTGTGCATCCCCAAGCCAATCTGCTTGAGATTGTTAGTGCATTGTGACCGTCGCGCGGCTTCGCGGGCTGCTTGAACCGCAGGCAGCAGCAACGCAATCAGAATGCCGATAATGGCGATCACCACCAAAAGTTCCACCAACGTGAAACCGCGTTTTCTAGGAAGTATCGCTGCCATAACCAGAGTTATCTTCATAGAAGAAAATGAGAATGGAGCCAGATCGGCGCATGCACCCGCAGGCAGCAACGGAGCTGCGCGAACATCGTGAAGCTCCCGTGGCCGCTAGTTCGTGCCTCTTCCATGATCCTCAGGGGCGCCGCAGGCCTCTCCGCTGCCAACCAGCCAAAAAACCACACGTTCAACCGGCCCCTCACGATTCGACACTGGTTCGTCTCGTTGGGGGGGTAGACCCGCAACACGCAAAATCGAGATCCCTTGCAGGGGTGGCGACCGTGTGGATACACTAAATGAATACAATACGCCAGGACGGATTTTATGTCAAGTACTCTGGCCGCGGATTATGATTACCGCGGATCCAAAACTTGAAATGGTGACTCACCAATCGGAATAAAAGAAGTGGGTTGCATGAACGATCTTCTTCGAGTGGTTCTCGTGGCCAACCAGGTTGGACCGGTCCCCGGCTGGGTACTCGAGCAATTGGCGGCCAACCGCGTTGCGTTCAACGAGCACCGATGTAATACGCCGCACGACGTGGTGGCTGCTTGCCAGGATGCGGATGTGATTTGGGTCATGGCAGGATCAGAAATCGTCGATGCGGGAGTCCTTTCCAAAATGCCCCGCTGCCGAGCCGTGTTGCGGACTGGATCGGGAACCGACAATGTTCCCGTGGAGGCGGCTACCCGATTAGGCATTTATGTTGCCAATACCCCCAATGCCGTGGCGAATGTCGTGGCTGAACATACCATTGGTCTTCTATTCTCGGTAATTCGTCAGATCACGGCGCAGGACCGCCTGGTGCGGCAGGGCATATGGGATGCGCATCGCGCCTGGCCGGCTTGGAGTCTGTCCGGCCGCACCTTAGGGTTGGTCGGCTTTGGTCGAATCGCCCAGCTCGTGGCAGAGAAGACCCGTGGCTTTGAAATGCGTTTGTTGATGTTCGATCCGGCCGTGACTCAAGAAACCGCGCAAAAGTTTCGCGTTCACAAGGTTTCGCTTGAAGAGCTGCTAAGCACGTCGGATTTTGTGTCGATCCATGTTCCGCTGCTGGATCGCACTCGCCATTTGATCGGTGAGAACGAGTTGCGACAGATGAAGAAACTCGCCGTCCTGATCAACACGGCACGCGGCGCCGTGATCGATGAAGCGGCACTGATCAAGTCCTTAAGGCTCGGCTGGATTGCCGGGGCCGGATTGGACGTGCTGGAAATGGAGCCTCCATCTCCCGACAACCCGCTGTTGAAACTTAACAACGTGGTCATTACGCCCCACATCGCCGGCTATTGTGCTGAGACGGCCGACAGTTTCTGGCGCCATTCGGTGGAAACCCTGGTGGCCATGGCGGGGGGGGGACCACCGCTTTGGGTTGTGAATCCTGAAGTGGTTCCACGTCGATCGCCTCCGGAGCCGCATATCGGTCGAGCGAAGCCCATCGTCGACGCCGATCTCATTCATCCTGTGTCTGATCGGGTTGGATGACCCCTTTGACGGTGTCGGTCACGCGCTTGTCCGTCGGACTGATCTCCGCACCCTTGAAAGCGAGGGGGACAGGCACATTTTCCCGGGAACTACGTTGGGCAACCAGCCAACAGGACGATGCACGTCTCGCGATTTCGCCGGGGAAATGAGCCAGTCCCCGGCCCGTGAACGGTTACACGCTCCAGACTGGCGATGCCTCACAGTTTCGGGCTCTTTCTCACGTGATGTGCGCGCCTTGTGTTTCCACATAGACCGCGTAGAGCGAGGAGCTGCCGGTCATGAAGAGGCGG
>SXHS01000329.1 GCA_005773145.1 Planctomycetaceae bacterium
GGCACCATTTTGGAGGGCATAGAGTTGCCAAACGCCGGAAATCTTGTACCTTTAAGGAAATCGCGACCTGGATCGTGACCGTCTTTGGTGTTGATCGGGTTTCTCGCAGGCTGTTCTGTGGGCCCGTTTCTTGTGTTTTCGTTTATGCGACGAGTAAAGGAGTTATCGATGAAGAAGATACCCGCCCTGTTGTTGGCGACGTTGCTTGGTTGGGTCGGTGTGGGCTGCCAGCCGCAGGCTCAGGACAAGATGGACAAGATGGCCGACAAGGCTACTGAGGCGATGGATAAGGCGGGCGATGCGGCGACGAAAGCTGGCGATGCAACTGCGGATGCCGCGCACGCGGTCGGTGACGCGGTACACGAAACTACGGATGCTGCCAAGGACGCGATTGACGGTGCCACCGGCGCCGGCGCTGAGAAGTGATCTTCGGATCGATCGCCGGTTGATGAGAAATCAACCCCGAGTATGTGGTCAAACAAAGGGGGCCTGCGATGGCAGGCCCCTTTTTTTGCGCTCCCTGATTTCGGGTTTTAGCGGTGCGTTTGTTCTGGTTGTAGCGATTGGGTGTCGATCCGTGGCCGACAACGGAATGCTCAACCGCTGATCGTGACCTATGCTTGGTTGACGTGGGTACTACCCGGATCGATCGACTTGCGGCCACATGGGTCCAGAGCAGAGGTGTCCGATATGGATCATTCACCGAACAGTTCCATGGGAACGGGTGCAGCGGGAAACGGCGCGAATTTTGATGGCGACGATTCGTGTTGGGCGGTTGGCGCCCGGCAAGCGACCCCGGCCTCCTCGGGGCGCGACGGGTCTGCCAAGGCTGCGAATACTCACAACCACGCGTCCGACCACGACCGCAGCGAAAACGTCGAAGTTGTGACTGCGGCCAACGGCTCAGCGCCCATGACGGCGGGATCGTACACTCCGTGGGCGCCACGCACGCTGGAGGAAGCCGGGCTCAGCGCACGCCAGGTCGAGGCCCTCTGCCTGAAGTTTCTGCTGAGTCGCGGCATTGTGGCCGGTCGGCAGATTGCCGAGCAGGTTGCCTTGCCGTTTGCGCTGTTGGAAAAATTGTTCCACCAGTGGAAGGTCGAGCAGTTGGTCGTCTTCAAGCAGTCCGCTTCGCTGGGGGATTATCTCTATGAATTGACCGAGTTGGGCGTGCAGCGGGCACGACGATACTTGCGCCAGAGCAGTTATTTCGGGGCTGCCCCGGTTTCGTTGGACGACTATACGGCCAGCGTCGCCGCCCAGTCGGTGCAGAGTCAGCGACCGGATCACAATCGATTACGCCAGGCGTTTGCGGACTTGGTATTGGACGATGCCACGCTCGGCCAGATTGGCGAAGCGATCACAGCGGGCCTGGGATTCTTTCTATTCGGCGCGCCGGGGAATGGCAAGACGAGCATTGCCGAGCGCGTGACGGCCGTTTTCGGAACCACGGTCTGGATTCCTCGGGCGATCAACGCTTGGGGTGAGGTGATTCGCTTCTATGACCCCAGCGTACACGAGGCCATCGAGGAGGAGGCGGAGCCCCTCTCGCTGGATCGCCGCGCCATCGACAAACGCTGGATACGCATTCGTCGCCCCACGATCGTGGCGGGGGGGGAACTCACCCTCGATCGCTTGGAGGTGACCACCAACAAAACCACCGGAATTAGCGAAGCGCCCCTGCAACTCAAGAGCAACTGCGGCACCTTCGTCATGGATGACTTCGGCCGGCAACGCTTTCGTCCAGAGGAGTTTCTCAATCGGTGGATCGTCCCGATGGAAAAGCGGTGTGACTATCTGAATATGAAGAGTGGCCGCACCTTCCAGGTCCCCATCGACCAATTGGTCGTGTTGTCCACCAATATGAATCCGCGAGATCTTCTGGACGAAGCCTTCTTGCGGCGGATTCCCTACAAAATCGATGTCCATAGCCCAACAGAATCGCAATTCCACGAGGCATTCCAACGAGTTGCCAAGCAATTCGGAATCGCGTATCATCCGGCCGCCGTCGATTATCTGTTGCAACATCACTTCAAACGGGCGGATCGGCCGCTGCGCTTCTGCCATGCACGCGACTTGCTGATGCAGATCCGCACGGCGGCCTTGTTTCGCAATCAACGCCCCGAGTTGACCAAGGAGGCGTTGGATGCGGCGGTGAAGAATTATTTCTCGGTGGTCTGACGACGGGCCCGTCGGCGTCCGCGTCCGATCGACAGAATCACCGCACCCAACACCAAAGCACCGGTTCCCGGTTCGGGAACGATGATGCCTTGAATCCAAGCGCGATAGGGGTGGATCAACATGCCGCCTCCCCGGCTACCAAAAAGAGGCGCTTCGGGAATTGAGCCGCCACCGAGCTGAAACGTGTTGACACCGGCTAAGTAATGCTGACCGTTGCTAAAAACAAACGACGGTCCACCTGAATCGCCCCCTCCCAGATTCGCCTCGATGTTGTTGCCCAGCGTCGGGCCTCCCATGCTGCCTGTGCCGCTGGGACCATCAAAGTCGAAATCGAATATCTCGCGCACGAGCGGCGGACTCTCATCCTGAAACCGCCGCCGATCCGCATTGTTGTATCCGACGCGTTTCACACTGAAACTGGGGGGGATCGTACTTCCAGTAATCCCGTCTCCCGATCGGCCATAGCCCACCATGGTGAACGTGGTGCCATTGGTAATCTCCGTGTCGAGCAGCGGATAGATGGGCATATCTGCCGGTAACGGTGCCGATAGGGTCAATATCGCCAGATCGTCATGCAGCGTGGGATTGTTGAATCCCGTGAAGTCGGGATGCAGATGAATCTGTGATATTCCCACGTTGCTGGAAAGTGGCCCATTCTGGTTGAGATGAAAGGTCAGATTGGCCGGATCAACGTCGATGACACCGTCCGCGATAAAGTCGACGCAATGCCCAGCAGTCAAGATGTGATACCGCGAGAGGGCGGTACCGGTGCAAATGAAACGACCAATCCCTGGGCGAAAAATCTCGATGCTGCCAACACCGGCAAAAGGAGAGCTCGGCACATTGGGATCCACGCGCAGATCGGGTGAGTCGGGCGGAGAGCCTGCGGGGTCACCCGCCACAATGACGGGAATCGGCACGGCCGAGTCCCCGTCGTTCAGTATCTCGGCCCAATCGAGAGTGGAAGCGCGGGCGACTCCATGTGTCCCAACGCCATCAACGACCACCGTGCTAGCGATGATCAGCAGCAAGATGAACGATCGTACCGCTGATCGATTGTCCCAAGCGCACAACGGGAATGCGGAGCTGCCGCGCGGGAATGGATCAATCAGTTGGTGGGATTTGCTCACTGGCGACGACTTTCTATCGGATGCCCACGCGACATGCCAACCAGCAACGGCCTGCCCGTTGCCTGCTGGCGTGCCCAGCGGCCTAGTTCCATTCTAGTCATGGGTGACGATCGGTCAACGAATTGGCATTGATTCTGATCGGCCTATAATGCCTAAGGCTCCTAGTTTGGTGAAAATGGGCGAATTTTGTGAAAATGGGCGATGGGACGGGTGTCTATGACATGGTCCTGCTCACCACCAGGCTTGTCTCGGTGGGAGCCTGAGATCGAGCGGAATCCAACGTTTCCCGAGCAATATTCCTGCACTGCGTTGCCCGGGGGGCAAGACGCTTAGTGGGATGGACGACTATAAGTGTTTATGCCATAAAGTGTTGTGATCCCGGTGGAGCGATCATGGAAGCGTCCGAGCCGGCCTCAACATTGGGTCCCGGAACGGCTGGCCTGGGCGGCGTGTCCGGCGTGCCGACCCAAGGGACGGGTTTCGCGCCTGGCACCGTGCCCATAAGATAGTGGGATCTGGGCGATTCGTGCGATGGCGGTAGGGGGTCCGGTATTAGGAGATATTCCAATGGTTGGTGACTCAACGCCGGGCGAATTGCGCCCGAACGGCGGGGCAAACGGGGGGGTAGGCGGGCTTCGCTCAGCCGAGGACATTCGGGCCTGGTTCGTGGCCTACTTAAGCCGCGAACTCAACATCCCCCCTGATCGCATTGATGTGGCGGTTCCGTTCGAGAATTTTGCCCTGGATTCGGCGGCTGCGATTGCCATGACGGGGGACCTGGAGGATTGGCTCGGCAGGCCGGTGGATCCGACCATGGTCTACGATTTTCCCACGATTGCCGCCATGTCGGACGCCCTATCCCAAAGCCGGTAACGTTGGATGTCCCGGCCCGCTGGGGCCGTTCGCGTTGGTGGTTACCGGTTTCTAGTCCCGTTTATTTCGTTCGCTAACGATTGGAACTCTGCGTGGAACCTATCGCGATTGTTGGAATTGGATGTCGCTTCCCCGGCGCGCCCGATCCGGATGCCTTTTGGCAGCTATTGGTTTCTGGTACGGATGCGATCGGTGAAGTACCGGCGGATCGTTGGGATGTCGATGCGTATTACGCGCCCGAACCCGCGACGCCGGGGAAAATGAATACCCGCTGGGGCGGCTTTTTGGACCGTGTCGATCTTTTTGATCCGGCATTTTTTGGCATATCGGCCCGCGAGGCGGAACTCATGGATCCACAACAGCGCTTGCTGTTGGAGGTCACGTGGGAGGCGTTGGAGCATGCGGGCATTCCCGCTGAAACGCTCTCCGCGTCGTCGACGGGTGTTTATGTGGGGATCAGCAACAGCGATTACGGTCGTTTGATTTTTCGTGGTCTGTCCGACTTGACCGCGTATAGCGCGACCGGGACGAGTCTGTCGATTGCGGCCAATCGACTTTCCTATTGGCTGAATCTGCGTGGACCCAGCGTCGCGGTGGATACGGCATGTTCGTCATCCCTGGTTGCGGCCCATCTCGCCTGCCAAAGTCTGCTCGCGGGTGAGTCCAATATTTGCCTGGTCGGCGGAGTGAATCTGATTTTGTCCCCCGAAGCCACCATTACGTTCTCTCAGGCGCGAATGATGGCTCCGGACGGCCGTTGCAAAACGTTTGATGCGGCGGCCAATGGCTATGTTCGGGGCGAGGGGTGCGGCGTGATCGTCTTGAAACGCCATCGGGATGCGTTGGCGGCCGGGGATCGCATTTTGGCTCTGATCCGTGGTTCGGCCATCAATCAGGACGGTCTGACCAATGGCTTGACGGCGCCAAACGGTCCTTCGCAGCAAGCGGTGATTCGGACGGCTCTGGAACGTGCGGGAGCGGCCCCGCATCAAGTGGGCTTCGTGGAAACGCATGGCACTGGGACTGCCTTAGGGGACCCCATTGAAGTGCGGTCGCTACAGGCCGTTCTCTGTCCGACGCGTGAGGCAAGTAATCCGTGTTGGCTCGGATCGGTCAAAACCAACATTGGCCATTTGGAGTCGGCGGCTGGCATCGCGGGTCTGATAAAAGCGGTGCTCAGTTTGAAAGAAAGGACCATTCCGCCAAACCTTCACTTTCAACGATTGAATCCGTATATCCGCATCGACGGCGCGCCGCTGAGCTTTCCTACGAGTCCGGTTGTTTGGCAGCCACCGGCCAACACCCGCCGATTCGCAGGGGTCAGTGCGTTTGGGTTCGGGGGGACGAATTGCCATGTGATATTGGAGGAGCCTCCCGTCGCTGTGCCGGCCGCCCCGCCCGCGCATCGGCCCACCCAGGTTCTCACCCTCTGTGCACGGTCGCGTCCTGCATTGCGGCAGTTAGCACATCGCTATGGTCAGCACATCACATCGCATCCCGAGGAATCGCAGCGCGATATTTGCTATTCGGCCAGCACCGGGCGCACGAATCAGGGAATGCGTGCAGCGGTCGTGGGGAATCGGCCAGCCGACCTGGTACGGCAACTCGAGGATCTTGAGCGCACCCTGAGTGGCGACGCCGAGACACCGCCAACTCCCAAACAGGCGCCGCCACTGGTCTTCTTATTTACCGGTCAGGGATCTCAATATGTCAACATGGGACGCGTCTTGTGGGAGACCGAGCCTACCTTTCGTCGAACGCTTCAACAGTGTGCCGACCTAGTCCCCGAATTGTCGGACCATTCCTTGCTGTCCGTATTGTATCCCGAAGCCGCCGAGGCCGACCGGGTGGGGGCGGCCATTGATGAAACGCTGTACACGCAAGTATCGTTGTTTGTCCTGGAATACGCGCTCGCCGAGACTTGGCAGTCCTGGGGGATTAGGCCAGCGGTCGCAATCGGTCACAGTGTTGGCGAATACGTGGCTGCTTGCCGCGCAGGCGTCTTCTCGTTGACGGATGCCTTGCGCTTGGTGGGCACGCGCGCGCGGCTCATGCAGTCGCTCCCCCGTGAGGGGAAAATGGCCGCCGTGCATTGCGGGCATGAACAGGTGGCGGAATGGATCCGCGCTTGGGAGGCCGAGTTGTCCGTGGCTGCCATCAATGGTCCGCAGCAGACGGTCATTGCCGGCTCAGATCGAGCGGTGGATGCGATTGTGGAGCAGTGTCAACAGCGCGGCGTGCGCGTTCAGCCGTTGGTTGTCTCGCATGCCTTCCATTCCCCCTTGATGCGTCCCATGACCGATCAGTTTCGGGCGGTTGCTGAAAGTGTGACCTATCAGACCCCCTGTTTTCCCATCATGTCGAATGTGACGGGTGCGCGTGCCGGCGAGGAGATGGCCACGGCGGACTACTGGGTGCAACACATTTGTGCCCCCGTGCGGTTTGCCGAAAGCATCGCGGCGCTGCGGAGCCAGGGTTACGATCTCTTCCTGGAGGTTGGACCAAAACCGGTGTTGGCGGCCTTGGGACGCAACATACCGGCGGATCGCACGGGGGTGTGGTTGTCGTCCATGCGCCCGGGGCGTGATGATTGGCGGACGCTGGCCGAGTCGATCAGCGAACTTTACACCCGCGGCTTCGCCATCGATTGGCAGGCTTGGGATGGTGGATCGCCTCGTCCCAAACAATCGCTCCCCACCTACCCGTTCCACCGTCGGAGCTACTGGTCCGCCCGCGCCCGTGCTGCGATCAAGTCAGCCGCGTCTCCCGAATTGGCGCCGCGCGGGGAGGCTCGGTCCGCCCATCCCCTCTTAGGCCAACAGCTCGTGACGGCCGGCAAGGAAATCATTTATCAGACGCGTTTAACGGCCACCGACCCCAAGTACCTCCAGGATCATCGGGTATTCGACGGCGTGGTGCTCCCGGCAGCCGCTTATTTGGAGCTGGCTTTGGCCGCTGGTTCGGAAGTGCTGCCAACCGAGACTCCCGCCGTCCATCAGGTCTCGATCCGACAGCCACTGCGGTTGGACTCGCGCACGCCGACGGTGGTGCAGGTTGTGCTCAGCCCGGAGACGGCTGATTCCCAACACGGCGCACAATTCGCGTGGCGCATACTCAGCCAGCCCGTGGGCGGCGCGGAGGCAACGGATGCTTGGACCATGCATGCGAGTGGTGTCGTACGCGGCGATGGCCTGACCGGCTCAGCACCATCCGACAACTTGCGGCTGGCCATGCAGGAGGCCACTGAGGAGTTACCCGTCCAGCAGTTTTATGAGGCGTGCCAGCACCATGGACTGGACTATGGGCCCGCCTTCCGAGCCTTGCGCCGCATTCGTTCGGCACCCAGCGGAGTGGCCGTGGCTGAGGTCAACATTGCCCATGTGGAATCGGCGACGGACAACTATTGGTTGCACCCGGCGTTCTTGGATGGTTGTCTCCAGGCCATCGGTACTGCTTTGGCCCAGGCCGGTACGAAGAGCACTTATTTGCCCGTGGGGGTAGAAACGGTTCGCGTGCTGCAACCGGGGGTCACACACGGCCATTGTGTGGCGCGACTGCGCCGTCTGCGTAGCCAGGATGCAGTGGCACAAAGCGCCGATCTGCGCATCTATAGCCCAAACGGAATGCTGCTAGCCGAGGTACTCGGTCTCAAATTGATTCGTGCATCACGCGCGGATTTGCAACAATCCGGAAAACCAAATGTCGACGCGTGGCTCTATGCCATGCGCTGGCAGCAAAAGGCCCGCATCGGGCTGCCCGCCCCCTCCGCCGGGCAACCGGGGACCTGGCTGATTTTTGGGGATCAGCACGGGATCGGTGAGCAATTGGCCGATCGCTTGCGTCAGCACGGTCAACGCCCCATCGTCGCCCGACAGGGCGCAACGTGGGACGTTACGGGCCCCGATTGCATTCGAATGCCGGCGCAGGACGATGTGGCCTACGCCGAGTTGGGCCGTTTGCTGACATCCGCGGACCGGCCGCCGCTGCGCGGCGTGATTCACTTGTGGAGTCTTGACCTGCCCAAAGTGGATTCTGAGGTTGAGGACTCCGCCATGCGCCATCAAGAGATGAGTTGCGGCGCCGTGCTGCATTGGGTGCAGGCCCACAGCAACCTCAATGCCGAAACGGCCGCGCGATTATGGCTGGTGACTCGGGGCGGGCAGGCCGCTGGCTCATCCTCGGTCGATCCTGCGCAGGCGACCTTGTGGGGAATGGGCAAGGTGATTGGCCTGGAGGCCCCCCGTCTGCAGTGCGTGCGGTTGGATCTGGATCCGCAACCGTCTGAGCAACTCGTTGTTGATTTGTTTGGCGAGATCTGGGTCCCCGACGAGGAGGATCAGATTGCCTTGCGCCGCGATGGCCGTTATGTGCCCAGGCTCGTGCATTGGCAGGCGCCCGAGGCGGAACAATTAACCGTTCCCGCTGCGTCGTCTTTCCGGCTCGGCCTGACTCGCTATGGAGCTATCGATAATTTGACGGTCCGACCTGAACCCCGTCGAGCGCCGCAACCGGGCGAAGTGGAAATCGCAGTCCATGCAGCCGGGTTGAATTTTCGAGATGTGATCCGCACGCTGGGTATGTTGCAGACCATGGAAGCGAATCTGGGCATTCATAAAGTGGAGGACGTCACCTTTGGCTTCGAGTGCTCGGGTACCATTGTGGCGGTTGGCGCCGGAGTGGAAGAATGGCGGATCGGTGACGCCGTGATGGCCCTGGCCCTGGGGAGTTTGGGGAGCCATGTGACGGTGTCGAGCGAGTTCGTGGCGCGAAAACCCGCGTCCCTGACGCATGAGGAAGCGGCCACGATTCCGCTGGCCTATCTGACTGCATACTACGGCCTCTGCAAACTCGCCAACATGAAGGCAACCGATCGCGTTTTGATTCATGCCGCAGCGGGCGGAGTCGGCCAGGCAGCGGTGGCATTGGCACGACGGGCCGGCGCGACGATTTTCGGCACGGCCAGCCCCGGCAAGTGGGAATTTCTCCGCTCTGTCGGCGTCGCACACGTGATGAACTCGCGCGATGTGGAATTCGCGCGGCAGGTCGAGGCCACGACAGCGGGGCACGGCGTCGAGATCGTGCTCAATAGCCTGAATGGCGAATTCATACCTTCCAGCCTGTCGGCCTTGGCTACCGGAGGCCGATTCGTGGAAATTGGCAAGCTGGGGATCTGGAGCCCCGACCGAATGGCGGCGGAGCGCCCCGACGCAGCGTATTTTCCCTTCGATTTGGGTGAGGAAGAACAGCGGCAGCCAGGATTGATCGGTGGCATGTTGCGGGAGTTGGCCGCGTTGTTGGAACGCGGCGAGCTACAACCATTGCCGCACGATGTCTTCGATCTCCCGGACGCCGTGCGGGCCTTTCGTTATATGCAACAGGCAAAACATCGCGGCAAGATCGTGATCCGAGTCGTCGCGGATCCGAAGGCGACTGCTGTTACCAAGATTCGCTCCGATGGCACCTATCTGATTACCGGCGGTTTGGGTGCGCTGGGACAGGCGGTGGCCCAGTGGCTGGTGGACCGCGGCGCGCGACACTTGGCACTGGTCTCGCGCAATGCCAAACCGGGGCCGGCAGTCGAAAGACGCATCTCACGCATGCGACAAGATGGCGTGCAAGTTGAACTGTTGGCCTGCGACGTGGCAGTCGCGGCCGAACTCTCGCAAGCTCTCAACCGATTGCCCGAGGAGAAAATGCCACCCTTGCGCGGGATTTTTCACGCGGCGGGCGTTATCAACGACGGTCTGATTGCCCAACAGGATTGGCAACGGTTTCGCCATGTCATGGGGCCAAAGGTCGACGGGAGTTGGAATCTGCATCGACTCACGCGCACACAGCCCCTTGACCTGTTCGTCTGTTTTTCCTCGATGGCGTCACTGCTCGGATCCCCCGGCCAGGCCAACTATGCGGCCGCCAATGCTTACATGGACGGGCTGGCCGAATACCGTCGGGCCTTGGGACTACCGGCCGTCAGCATTCATTGGGGGCCATGGGCGGAAGGTGGGATGGCCGCCGAACAAAGTGTGCAACAACATGCCCGCTGGAACGCGATCGGTTTGAGCTCCATCCCCACGGCTCACGGTTTGGCAGCGCTAGAACACTTGCTGAACCCGCCTGTGCCGCGTGCCGCCGTATTGCCCATCGAATGGGGTAAGTTTCTGCAGCAGTTTCCCAGGGGTAAGACCCCACCCTTGCTTGCCAAGCTGGCCCAGGAACTGCGCACGACTGCGGTCACCCCAGCGGCCCCCACCAGGGCGTCCGAGACATGGCTGCGGTTACAAGAGGCGGCCAGTGGCCAGCGGCCAGTACTATTGGTGGCATTCCTACGCAGCCGAATTGCGAAGATCCTGGGTGTTGCCACCGACGACGTTGCCCCACAACAGCCATTGAGCCAATTGGGCTTGGATTCGCTGATGGCGATCGAGATCAAAAATGAAATCGAAAACCACCTCGGCGTTGATTTACCCATGGACCGGTTTGGGCAGGAGACGACGGTGACCAGTTTGGCCGAGGCGGTGCTGCAACTGCTTCAGCCGAATGGTGACAGCCCCGACGCCGCGCGGCCGACGGCGGGCGCGGGTGAGACGAATGGTCAAGAAGCCGCGGCCTCCGCAGGCACCAGTGGAGCGGCTGCGGATGCTGCTGGAGCGACTCCCTCCGTTGTCGAGGGGGACGGGACGGCTCAGCGGTCGGCGGCTGCTGTTGCCGGCCGTGCCGATGCACCGCAACGCGTGTTCGAGTCGGAGGCCGATATTCCCCCCTGTTGGTATCGCTTTGAACACGCGCCGGAATATCAACAATTGCAACAGCAGATTGGGCGTTTTCAACTCTTGGGGATCGACAATCCGTATTTTGATGTCCATCAACGCGTCACCAATGACACGACCATGATCGATGGACGCGAGTTGGTTAATTTTTCCAGCTACAACTATTTGGGTATGTCCGGCGATGCTGCAGTCGCGCGGGCGTCTAAGGAAGCGATCGATCAATTTGGCACTAGTGTGTCGGCCAGCCGAGTCGTTTCGGGCGAGAAGACGATCCATGGTGAGTTGGAACGAGAGATTGCCAAGTTCCTGGGGGCCGAGGATGCGGTCGTATTCGTCGGGGGCCACTCCACCAACGAAACCACGATTGGCCACTTGATGCAGCCCGGAGACCTGATCCTGCATGATGAGCTGTCCCACAATAGTATCATTCAGGGATGTATTCTATCGGGCGCGCGAAGGCGTCCGTTTCCCCACAACGACTGGCAGGCATTGGATCAGCTACTGACATCCATGCGTTGCAACTTCCGCCGGGCACTGGTTGTGATCGAGGGAGTGTATAGCATGGATGGCGACTTTCCAGATCTGGCTCGCTTTGTAGAGGTCAAGCAACGGCACAAGTCCCTGCTGATGATGGACGAAGCCCATTCGATCGGGACCATGGGCGCCACCGGGCGAGGGCTGGTCGAACATTTCGGATTACGTGCGGCCGATGTCGATATTCTGATGGGGACCATGAGCAAGTCCTTGGGGAGTTGCGGCGGCTATGTCGCGGGAAACCGTGCGCTGGTGCAATACCTTAAGTACACCACGCCCGGTTTTGTCTATAGTGTCGGTTTGCCCCCCTCCAACGCGGCGGCCGCCTTGGCCGCCCTGAGGCTGATCCAACAACAGCCGGAACGCGTCACACGCTGCCGAGAGCGATCCCGCTTGTTTCTCGAGCAGGCCCGTCAAGCGGGCCTGAATACCGGGACGAGCCATGACACGCCCGTGGTGCCCGTCATCATCGGGAACTCCATGCGAGCGCTGCAACTGTCACGCCGGCTCCACCAACAAGGGATCAATGTGCAGCCGATTCTCTATCCGGCCGTGGAAGAAAGTGCCGCCCGATTGCGGTTCTTCATCACATCGTGCCATACCGAGGAGCAAATTATGGCCGCAGTACGAGCCCTGAGTGAGGCGCTCAGCGAACTGGAGCAGGCTGCCGTGTAAGGCCTACCGTCTCTTGTAGCAACTTTCGACCGCCGCTATGCTGAAGTCTACCGATGTGCGGGCGGCTCAGCAGGTCCACGCGTCCATCCAGCCACGGTAACACAGGTCACGGCAGTAAGGGTCACGGCAACAGCGTGGCAACCACGATCACAGCAACCAGGATCACAGGAGTGCAGTCATGTGGCAGCGAATGCTCGTTTTGTGCGCGGGACTGGCGGTAACGGTGTTCGGCGTGTTAGCAGCACGTACGCAGGCGGCTGATGCCGCGACCGCAGCCAAAAAGGCCCCCCCCCCTCGGTTTCACCATGACGTCGCTGGATGGCAAGGATGTGGATCTGGCCCAATACCAAGGCAAGGTCGTCCTAATTGTCAACGTAGCCAGTGAATGCGGGTTGACGCCACAGTACGAGCAGTTGCAGGCGTTGCACAAGAAGTTTTCCGCGTCAGGACTGGCCATCCTGGGATTTCCCTGCAATCAATTCGGCAAGCAGGAACCGGGGACCGAGTCTGAGATCGCCGCGTTCTGCAGCAAGAACTACGGTGTCTCCTTTGACATGTTCTCGAAGGTCGAGGTCAATGGTGATCAGAGCTGTCCGCTGTATCGCTATCTGACCGATCTCGATGTCAAGCCCCAAGGCAAAGGGGATATCAAATGGAACTTCGAGAAGTTTCTCGTGGATCGGCATGGCAATGTCATCGCGCGCTACGCCCCCAAAACTCCCCCCGATGATCCTTCCATCGTGACGACGATTGAAACCGAACTGAAAAAAAAATGACAGCCGAACGTGAGTCAACCGACGATGCCCTTTGATTTCATGGAAAACGAACGGCTTTTTCGTGCGGCGTGGCTCGGTACGGAAATCGTACGACGTAAGAGGCACACACTGTTCACGTTTGGTGATACGAAGTTAGCGTATTATTTGGTGTGTAACGACTCGACACTGCCCGGCGATGAGATGCCGCCGCGCGGCAGTGGGTTGGTGACGATTACCAACGGCTACATCCGCATTCGCCGTCCCCTGATACTCACGCTCCATGACGGTCAGGGGCCGTTCAGCAATTTTGTGGAGCATGATGCTGAGCAGCAGGCGGTCCAATTTTTACTGGCACGCACGGCACAGTTCTCTCATTTGCGAATCGAAAACGAACGTAGTTCGCGCCGGACCGTCACCGATAGTGTGGCGGCCGCAGTCGAGCGATTGAATCGGCAGTTGGACGACGAAGAAGATGAAGATACGGCGATTCTGACCGCCCCGCACCAGCTGGGGGGCGTGGCCCTGCTGCGATACACGGCGGAGAAGGTTTGGGAGAGCGCTCCGTCGAATGTTCAGGAACTCCGGGAACGCGGCTTCTTGCCCGATTGATGACGGCACGTCGCGCCCCCTTCGCTCGCCAATTGGGGAGCGGAACAAGAACCATCGGATACGGCGGCTTCAACTTCAGATCCTTGCTAGGCTCATCACCGTGACTCCGCCATCAACCTATACCATGCAACCCGCTGGTCCACTACAAGGGACGGTTCGACCACCTGGCTCAAAAAGCATCACCAACCGAGCGTTGGTCTGCGCTGCCCTCGCCAGGGGTGTGTCGCAGCTAAACGGTGTGCTCGACAGTGAAGATACGGAGGTCATGATCAAGGGCCTGCGTCGGTTGGGATTCGAGATCCAACATTCTGCACACGATGCGGTGGCAAGCGTCCAAGGGACGGGGGGGAATGTTCCCGTTCATGCCGCAGAACTATTTGTCAATAATAGTGGCACGACCATGCGTTTTCTTACGCCACTGGTGGCCCTGGGCCAGGGTGATTTTCGGTTGGATGGTGTCGCTCGGATGCGAGAACGGCCGATGTTCGACCTGATCGAGGCCCTACGACCGCTGGGGGTAATGGTGGAATCGGTCGCGCACTCGGGTTGTCCTCCTCTGACGGTTCATGCCCGAGGACTCAACGGGGGTGCCACGACGGTGCGGGGAAATGTCTCCAGCCAGTTCTTGAGTGGATTATTAATGGTAGCCCCCTATGCAAAACACGACGTGGAAATCGAGGTCCATGGCCCGCTCGTGTCGCAGCCGTACGTCGAGATGACACGACGTGTCATGCAGGCTTTTGGTGTCGAAGTTCAGCAGCCTGAGGTTGGTCGGTATCGTGTTGCTGCGGGAAGCTCGTATGTGGGCTGCGAATATGCCATTGAGCCGGACGCGTCCGCCGCCAGTTATTTTTGGGGCGCCGCTGCGGTCACCGGTGGAACGGTGCAAGTCCAAGGACTCGGCCGTGACTCGCTCCAAGGCGATGTGCGGTTTTGCGAGTGCCTGCGAGAAATGGGCTGTGAGGTTCATTACTCCGTCGATAGCGTCACCGTGCGCGGCGGTTCCCTGCGCGGTATTAGCGTCGATATGAATGCCATCAGCGATACGGTGCAGACCCTGGCCGCTGTCAGCCTGTTTGCGGCGGGTACGACACGCATCACGGGGGTGGGGCACATCCGCCATAAAGAGACGGATCGCATCGGGGACCTGGCCCGAGAACTGCGAAAACTAGGGGCCCACGTAGAGGAATTCGAGGATGGACTCGCCATCACGCCGGGGACTCTGCGCGGTGCTAAAATCGCCACCTACCAGGATCATCGGATGGCAATGAGTTTGGCCTTGGTCGGCTTGCGAATTCCAGGTGTCATGATTGAGGACCCGGGCTGCACGGCCAAAACCTACCCCAACTTTTTCGCCGATCTGCGTTCCTTGTCGGAGGCGGCTGCACAGCACTAAAAGGGCCACACACTAACTAGCACACTAGGAGTGCGACTGCCGACCGGGTACTTCATGCACGTCGGTCCGTTGGGGCAGGCCCGAGCAGTCCGCCGGTACCGCGCTCGGGTCGGCGGCGAGGATGGGGACGCTGCAATGTTGGCAGCGCACCGAACTACCCAGATATCGCACCTTAACCTGCATCATTCGCCCGCACGCAGTACAGCGCTGCAGAAAATAAACGGAACCTCTCATTGGGTATCTCCATCCACCGTAACATGGCATCAATGCCGAGCGGCCCATTCACCTTGCCGACCGATGGGAGACTATCACAAATGGGGCAGGTCCGGCAAGCGTAATCTAGCGTGTCGCGAAGGAAAGAAAGTCTGCCCCAGTTGACGGTGCTCTGATAGGATGTGAAATACCGGCACCGCCCCCGTTTGGCAACGGCTGGGGGGCGATGGGAGGACCCTGATGCCGTGCGCAGCAGTGAGGGTCCAGGATGCAGGGGGGGAGGTACGACGTGTTGAATCGGGGGTTGACAGCACTGATCATCACGTATTGGGTTGCGTCCATGTTGTGGTTGTCCGTCACCAAGCTGATTCCCGTGTTGCGGCCGGGCGATCGGCCGGTAGCGGGGGGCTGGTCTCAAGGTCCGAACCAACAGCCGCTCAAAGTCCGCTGGCAAGTGCTAATCCAAAATCAGCTGGTGGGAACCGCCGTCAATGAAGTCACCACGCGTGACACGGGAGGCTGGCGGGTTCATAGCACGATCAGTTTTACGAAGTTGCCGATGGACCTGATTGTCTCCGAGTTACTGGGGGGCCTGGCGGCCGTGTTTCAGCCGGCATTGCTGGAGGCACATGGTCTGCCGCTCTCCCTACAGGTGGTAACTCGGATGGACTGCACGGCGACGGGCCAGATGGAGCGATTTCATGCACATGTGAGGGTGGACGACGTTGAGGATGCCGTGTCCCTGCGTGGTGTCATACAGAATGGCAAGTTGCAACTGCTAGTAACGGCCGCCGATCCAGCGGAGGGCGTGGTGGGGCGACGGATCGAGTTGTTTCGGCAGGAGTTGAGCTTGCCTCCCGAGGCCATGTTGGCCGACTCGCTCGCGCCGGCCCCTCGATTGCAAAATCTGCACGTGGGCCAGGAATGGACGTTTCATGCCTATCGCCTGTTTCCGCCGACGCGTCCCCTTCGTCTGATGCGCGGAACGGTCTCGCGCGAGGAGCTTATCCTGTGGGATGGTCAGTTGGAGCCGGTGCGATTGGTGGAGCTATTTGACGAGGAAGGGAGTAGCATTAGCGTGGCGCGTCAGCCCACTTGTCGTTTGTGGGTACGCAAGGATGGCGAGGTGTTGCGACAACAAATGGCGCTAGGGGACTTGCGTTTTGAGTTTGTACGCATGCTCGACTTGCCGGTTGGGCAGGGCGTGGAAACCCAGGACGTGGAGACCGATGTGCCATGATTGAGATGGATTGCGTGTCGCGCGTGTTTGGTCCGACCGTTGCCGTGCGCGATCTTTCGCTACGGGTCGTCCAAGGGGAAATCTTTGCGTTTCTGGGGCCGAATGGTGCCGGCAAGACCACCACGATCAAGATGATGGTAGGGCTCCTGAGTCCCTCGTCTGGAAACATTTGCCTTGGCGGCTTCGATGTGGTCCGACAATCGCGCCAGGCAAAGGCTCGGATGGGATACGTGCCCGACCAGCCTCAGCTGTATGACAAGCTGTCGGGCCGGGAGTTCTTGCAGTTTGTGGCCGATGTGCATGGCCTATCACCTGGCGACCTGCAGGAGAGCCTGGGCCGTTTGATGCGAGTGTTCGACCTGGGGCGCTTCTTAGATCAACTGACGGAGAGCTACTCGCATGGGATGAAGCAACGTCTGGCATTTGCGGCGGCCTTCTTGCATCGTCCCAGCATCGCGATTGTGGATGAACCGATGGTGGGCCTTGACCCACGTAGTGTTCGCCTGGTCAAGGATTTTTTACGTGACCAAGCGGCCGCGGGTACCACCATCTTTATGTCCACGCATACTCTTTCGGTGGCAGAGGAAATGGCTGATCGAATCGGCGTGATCCACCAGGGTCGACTGCTGTTCCTGGGGACGCTCAATGAACTGCGACAGCGGATGTCGCAGAACGATTCGTCGTTGGAGCAGCTGTTTCTGCAGTTGACGGATGGTGACGAAGCGGCTCCGACCCCTGGGGAGTCACCCGCAGGAAAGAGTCGAGAAACGCCATGATCGCCGCCGCATCGAACGAGCGACCGCTGTTGACGCATTCCCAGGAATCCCGACTGTTCTGGGGGCTGCGCCGGCGCATCCTGCACCGCCTGGTCGCGCAAGCCTTGGCCACGGCCCGATTTCGCCTGTTGGTGGTGATCTGTCTCACCGTGCTCTTTTGGGGGAGCATGTTTCTGATTTTTCTGAGTGGATTTCAGGAAATGGTCGCAGCGATTTCTCACGCGACCATGCGTTTTCAGATCGTGCAGACGATCAACAACATCTTCTTTCTTTCGATGCTGGTCATGCTGGCCGTCTCGTCGGCCATTATTCTCTATAGCAACCTGTATCGCAATGACGAGGTCACCTTTCTGTTGACGCAACCGGTCCGACCGCAGCGCATTGTCGTGTATAAATTCGAGGAGGCCGTCTTATTTAGCGGTTGGGGGTTCTTACTGTTGGGCAGCCCGATGCTGATCGCCTACGGTCTGGTTGCTGAATCCCCTTGGTACTATTACGTATTGCTGCTGCCCTTCATGATGGCCTTCGTCGCGATTCCTGCCGCGTGCGGGGCCGTCGTGTGTATGCTGGTCGTACGGTTTCTGCCGGCCGTGCGCGTGCAGACGTTCGTCGTCGTGGCGGGACTGGCCGTGCTATTAGGTCTCTTGCTGGTACGGGCTCTCTGCGGCGAAACGTCATACGAATTGATGACGCCCCAGTGGATTCAGGAGATCCTGCAGCGGCTTCGCTTCGGGGAGCAGCGTTTACTACCCAGTTGGTGGCTGGCAACAGGACTATTGGAGGCTGCGCATCCGCATTCACCGGGGAGTACACCCAGCGGAGTGCCAGCGTGGCATGAGAGCATTGGATTTCTTTCGGTGCTTACCTCGAACGCCCTCCTCTCTTATTTGGCCGTGAGTTGGGTGGGGCGATGGGTGTTTGTGCCCGGCTATAGCCGCTTGTCGCAATTGGAAGTGCCCCAGCGGCGCGGCGGTTCGTCGTGGCTGGATGCCGGGTTGAGGGGCCTGACCCGCTGGCTGCCGCACCCCATGCCCTTGTTGCTGGCCAAGGACATGCGCCTGTTCCGACGGGATCCAGTGCAATGGCTGCAATTCCTGATTTTTTTTGGCCTGCTGGGTTTCTGCTTTCTAAATCTTCGGCGATTCCACTATGGCGATGGCATGACCCAATGGATGACCATGATTGGCTTTTTGCACCTAGCCATGGTGGGGTTGATCCTATCGACCTTCACGACGCGATTTATTTTTCCCATGATTAGTCTGGAAGGTCGGCGTTTTTGGATCTTGGGAACTCTGCCGGTCAGCCGACGAGACATACTCTGGAGCAAATTTCTGTTTGCTTGCATGGTGTCCCTGGTCCCCTGTTCGGTTTTGATCTTGTTAGGGGATTTGGCATGGCAGATTGCCCAGCGAACGCCTTTGTTGGCCGTTGTGCACCAAGTCAGTTGCCTGGTCCTCTGCATCGGCTTGTGTGCCATTGCCGTCGGCTTGGGGGCGTTATTGCCCAATCTGCGCGAAACCTCCCCGTCAAAGATTGCGGCCGGTTTTGGCGGTACGTTGAACCTTGTCCTGAGCGCGATGTACATCCTGGCCACCGTCGGGCTCGTGGCCGTTCCATGTTATGCCGGTTTCGATCGCGCCTGGGAAGACATGAGTCGCCAATGGCCGATCGCCGACGCGCAGTCATTAAGACTCATGTCCGGTCTGCTCGCGAGCTTGATCTTAGGCGCCACCGTGACATACCTCTCCCTGCGGATGGGATTTCGCGCCTTTGAGAAATTGGAAGTTTAACCTAACGAATCCAGCCACATTCCCATGCGACGCGATAGATCCAGGGGTGTGTCCACGGGTTCGACATGGGAACGCTGGCGGAAAAAACCGATGCCGCCAGTAGTATCAGGGCCAAACATCGGCCCCACACGCGTTGTTCGAGGCGTTGCAGGGCAGGGAGCATGCTCAGCAGCCACGGCCCGATGAGCCAAAATGCCCAGCGGAAACCACTACACACGCCGCCATAATTGCGGTCGGCAGTCGGTCTAAGCATGACGTAGAAAGTCAGACAAGCCAATGTCAACAACGTAGTGGCCCAACGCCAACGACGCTCGGTGCGGTCTTGAGTGATCAACAGCACGGTCCCTGCCAGACTGAGTGCCCACATAGGTGTCAACGACAGGATCCCATGATGCCCCAGCAAGACATGAAATCCATAGCGTGCCCTGGATGGTTCCCCGCGGTCCACTCCCGCCAACTTGGATGGGTCGAACCAATAGCTGCCAGGGTAGTCGTACCAACCGCCGACCGTGTGACGCTGCGCGTAGGCGGGTTGCCACGTATCATGTACGACATAGTTCGCTCCGAAATAGGCCCCGATCACTAGGAGTGCCGGGAGTCCGAAGCCAAAGACCGTTCGTAGCGGTTGTTGCCCTGCCAAAAAGCATGCGGTCAAGACCAACAGGCCCAACGCAGGTAACTCAAGGGCCGCCGCAAGCGCAGCGGATAGGCCTGCGATTCCGAATCGCCAAAGTGGCCCGCCCCCCCTTCGCAAGATGCGGTCCGTGGCGTCCATGGCGATTAATGTGCAACATGCCGCCGGAAGGTGATTGTTCAACGTGACCACGAATGTGGTCAAGAAAGTGCCCCAGGTAGCGCCTGCCATCACGAAGATTCGGCTCCAGTCCCCCAAGGTCGCTTCTTCCAGTTTCTTGGCGATCAGAACAAAGACGATCGTAAGCGGCACAAGATTGCACACCACCAGTAGCATTCGGACTGCCAGGAACGGCTGGGTCAGCAAACTGATCCCAGCGACGCGGTGAAGCACCCAGTACGGGGCGGCCACCAGAATCGACATAAACGGCGGCTTGCTGGAGTAATAGTGGGGGACGCCATCTCGGCCTGGGTGGCGCACCTTGTCGATGGTGTTCCAGCCCGGTCGCTGCATGATCTCGTCGATCTCGAACGTGCCGGTATCGACCCAGGCCGCGACAGTGGCCCAGCGGCTGCGGTCGTTGGCACTCAGGAACGGTGACTTGCCGTCTCGCGAAGACACGTTGGCGATGCGTCCCAAGTGCGTGCTAAACGATGCCACGATGAGAATCGCGTAGATCGAATAACGCATCTTGGGCGATATCGTAGCTTGACTAGGATCCATCGGTGGCCTCAATGGTCGATGACTGTGCTCCATCGTCCCCGACGCATTCAGCGATCGAATATGAGCTGATATCCGGTCGCATTAGCGAAGTGAACAATTCCGCCAGCATGCCCATGCCCATGAATTGGGCCCCCAGCAGTAACGACACGAGGGCATAGTAGAACAGGGCTCGTGTATGCAGATGAACATCATCTTCCACCATGCCATTAAGGCGGGAACTGATCCACAACCAAGCGAGGTATACGGAGCCGAGCGTGCCAGCCAGGAATCCGAGTAGTCCCAGCCCGCCCAACACGTGTTGCGGCCGCTGGCCGTATCCCGTCACGTACTTCACACTCACCAGATCCAAAAATCCCTTGACGATGCGTTCCCATCCGTATTTGGATTGACCGTGTTGTCGTGACCGATGTTGGACAACTAATTCTCCGACTCGCCAGCCCCGCGCGGCCGCCAGAACAGGGACGAATCGATGCAGCTCTCCGTACAGTCGTACCTCGCGAAAAATCTCGCCACGGTAGCATTTGAAGCCACAATTGTGGTCGTGCAGCGAGACGCCCGTGGTGCGACTGACCATCCAATTGAAAACGCGTGAGGGGAGCACTTTGTGCCAGGGATCATGCCGTACCTGCTTCCAGCCACTCACAACGTCTAAGTGGTCCATGGCCTCGAGAAATCGCGGAATCTCGCGAGGGTCGTCCTGCAAGTCGGCATCCAACGTCATGACGCAGTCCCCGTTGGATCGGGCAAAACCCGCCTGCAAGGCGGCCGCTTTGCCGAAATTGCGGCGAAAGCGGATGCCTCGCACGCGATGATCCGTGCGCGACAGTTGCTGTATTACTTGCCACGAAGTATCGCTGGAGCCATCATCGACAAAGATCACTTCAGCGACGAGCCCCTCTCGCTCGACCACGGACATGATCTCCCCCAGCAGTATTGCCAAACTACTGGCCTCGTTCAGCACGGGGATCACAATCGATAGCATGCTCGGGGTCATAGCGGAATATCAGCTGGGGGACGCGTTCGTATCGCAGGATACAGGATAGCCGAAATGACAACTTCAGTCACCAGTGTTATGACTCGGTGGACCAGCATCGCAAGAAAGGCGGTAACCTCCCCTAGGTTGGGTGTTAAGAGCCAGTGAACGACGAGATCTCGTGCACCAAAACCCCCCGGAAGCATCGACACGAACCCGGCAACCACCGCCAGGCAATTGGCACTTGTCATATTGCCTAGCGAACGCCAATTCAAGGCCACCTCGGTTCCAGGAATGGCGCACACGGTGGCCCAGAGACTGGCCCCCATGAACAGCCAACCAGCGATTCCCAACAGCCAGCCCTGAATGATCAAGCGAGTGGATAGTCCACGCAACGCGACTTGAACTCCTGATTCGGCTCGATGTACCTGCATCAGCCAAATCACTCGTCGAAAAACGATTGGTATCGAGGGAATGAATGTGACCAGTAGGCACGCCAGGGACAACCATCGTAGCCAGTCTCCCGAGGTTTTGTCCAACAGCAATAGAAGGCCTGCCAGAAACGAGCCGCTCGCCATCATCGTTAACGTCTCGACCAATATGCTGACGGCCGCCAGTGTGCGGTTGACCTCGGCACCCCGCCGCACCAATTCAGTTCGCAACACGAGGACCATGACCTTACCAGGTACGTACTTGCCCAAGTTGCCAATGTAATACGCACGCAACGCGGCGGCGACACTCGGTCGCTGGCCGAAGGCTCGCATTGTAATCCACCAAAAGTAGCCCAGTGGCAGCATACCCACGCCGTATAAGAGGGCGGAGAGTAACAGCCAGCGCCAATCCAAACGCCCCACGTCAAGGGGTTGTTGTGCCCATTGGTCGCTCATCTTCCAGAATGTGCCGACAATGCCCAAGAGCACGATGCCGGCGATCGCCCAACGGGCCATCAGCATCAGACGCGCGGATCGACTTGTTTCCGTCTTCACGGGCACTGGTGGCGAAACTGTCAATTAATAGGACCCCGGTTCCGATTTGGCGTTCGCGTGCCGCAAATTTACGGTAGGCAACGCTCCGTTCGCAACCCCA
>SXHS01000330.1 GCA_005773145.1 Planctomycetaceae bacterium
CGGGCCTTTCCCAAGCTGCAATTTACCGCGCCGACGGTTGTTGCTAGTGCTCCGGGCATGTCGCGGCTCTTTGTCGCACAGCGCGATGGAACGATTGTCTCCTTTCCACTTCAGGACGCCGTCGAGGAGTCCGACACGATGTTAAGCCTCCGGGATTTGGTGGCCAAACGTGATCTGGATAGGGAATTCGATTCGTTCTATGGGCTCACCTTTCATCCCCAGTTCGCCACCAACCGCTATTGCTATGTGTGCTACGTCGTGAATCGGAAAGGTGAGGGCCCGCCCTTGGAGGATGGTACGCGTGTCTCACGTTTCACCGTGTCCCAGCTCGACCCGCCGCGCTGTGATCCGGATAGCGAGCAGATCATCATCACCTGGCGTGCCGGCGGTCATAACGGCGGTTGTATTGAGTTTGGGCCAGATGGCTGCCTGTACATTTCCAGCGGGGACGGCAGCAGCGTCTTTCCTCCCGACAGCCTGAATGCAGGGCAAGACGTTTCCAATTTGTTGTCGTCCATTTTGCGGATTGATGTGGATCATGTCGAGGCGGGCAAGCCTTACTCAATCCCCAACGACAATCCACTGGTAAACATTCCTGGGGCCCGCGGTGAGATCTGGGCCTATGGTCTGCGCAATCCCTGGAAGATGACGTTCGATCGCCAGACCGGCGACCTTTGGGTCGGGGATGTGGGATGGGAACTGTGGGAGACGCTCAATCGTGTTCGGCCCGGAGACAATTATGGATGGAGCATCGTGGAGGCGTCCCAGTCCGTACATCCTGAGGGGAAGCGAGGCCCCACACCCATCGTTCCCCCAACCGTGGCCATTCCCCACACCGAAGGGGCGTCGATCACGGCCGGTTATACCTATCGGGGTTCCAAGTATCCGGCCTTGCGCGGCACATACATCTGGGGCGACTTTGAAACACGCCGCATCTGGGGCATGGCGGTGGACGGCGAGAAACTGGGCCCACGCTACGATTTGGCCAACGCCTCCGTCCGACTCTCGGCATTTGGGCAAGATCAGGACGGGGAACTGTACTTGGCCGATTACGATCAAGGGACCTTACATGGTCTCGTGCCCAACGACGAAAAACCGCGCACGCAGCGATTTCCGCAACGCCTGAGCGAATCCGGCCTGTTTTCAGACGTCGCGACGCAGCGAGTGGCAGCAGGCGTCGTCCCCTTTTCGATTAACGTTCCCCAATGGGCAGACTTTGCCACCTCCGAATGGTTCATCGGCGTGCCGGGCTCGGCCAGCATTAAGGTTCATGATCAACCCTATACCGTTCCAGGCACTCAATATCAGCGCATGATGGATTTCCCGGCCGACACCGTGTTGGCCAAAACGCTGTCGCTCGAGATGGAACGCGGCAATCCGACCACCCAACGGCGCGTGGAAACGCAAATACTCCATTACGATGGAACACTCTGGAGAGGCTACGCCTATGAGTGGAATGACGAGCAGACCGACGCGCACTTAGTCGCGGCAACGGGAAAAGAACGCGAGTTCACCGTTAAAGACGCCGCCAGTGAGGGGGGCCAGCGGAAGCAAACATGGCGTTTCGTCGGACGTCAGGAGTGCATCCGCTGTCATAACCCGTGGGCGGAGAATACGCTGGCCTTCACCATTCCGCAACTCAATCGACCCGCACTCCGCGAAATGGGGGGCATGAATCAGATTTCGCTGCTTCGACAAATGGGGTTGTTGGAATCCGATGAATCTTCGCCGGCTCCAGCCAAACTCCCCGTCTTCGCCGATCCACGAGACTCTTCGGACTCGGTCCAATTGCGTGCGCGATCGTACCTTCATGCCAATTGCGCCCACTGTCATCGCTTCGCCGCAGGTGGGGCCGCCCGACTCTACTTGAACTTCGATGTGGCCAACCATCAGACCGAAGCGATCGGCCTTCGTCCCAGTCAAGGGACGTTTGGCATGGCCCATCCGCTGATCATTGCACCGGGCGACCCATATCGATCAACCTTATTCTATCGCATCTCCACCGAAGGTCCCGGCCGCATGCCCCATATTGGTTCACGAATCGTCGATGCCCACGGGGTAGCGCTCATTGACGATTGGATCCGCCAACTCCCCATCGATTTACAAGAGTCCGCTTGGATCCAAGAGCTTGCCAAACTGGATGAAGCGCCGTTCCGTTCCACCGAGGCCACCGCTCGGCCCACCGCCCTTGACGAACGGTCTCGTAGTCTCGCCACGGCCCAAGGACGCGATCAGCCGAATGATGAAGACGTTCGCCAGGCCAAGCTGGCTCTCGATCGTGAGTCAGCCGAACTGTCTGCAGATCGTGCTCGCAGCCGAGATCGATTGTTCCACCAATTGCTGGCGACCAGCGAACGCGCCATGCGTTTGGCTCAGGCCATCCGCCAGGGACAACTACCGCCGAGCGTTCGCTCACAGGCGGTGACGCTGGGTAGCACCAGCCCTGAGGAACCCATTCGGAACTTGTTCGAGTCGTTCATCCCCGAGGAGCGACGAGTCAAACGTCTCGGCGATCAAGTCCATGCTGATCAGATCATGCCACTCGTCGGCGATGCTCTGCGAGGGAAACAACTCTGGGCGAGCCCGTCCGTGCAATGCAAGAATTGCCATCGCATTGGCCAGGAAGGAGGCGAATTGGGGCCCATACTGACCGACGTTGGAAAGCGACTCAATCGCCCGCAGTTGATCGAGAGCCTATTAGAGCCGTCGAAAACGATCGACCCCAAGTTTCGCTCGTGGCTCGTACGCATGGAAGATGGTCGGCAGGAAACCGGCCTGCTGATAGAACAGACCGATGCGACGATCGTGTTGCGAAATACCAAGCACGAGATCATCCGCTTGGATGCCGAGGATGCTGAACTGAGCCCGCAAGCCACATCATTGATGCCCGATCGACAACTGAGCAGTCTCACGGCCCAACAGGCGGCCGACCTGTTGGCCTATCTCGAGTCGCTAAAATAAAAAGTAAGTGGCACAGGCATCTTGCCTGTGGTCTGATCCGACCCAGACCATTCCACCCAATCGCTAGCGGCCCGAGGCAGCCATCCCGGACGGATGCCAACCTCCAAACAAATCTTCCCAATAAACGCGGGCCTGCGCGGCCAGCTCGGGATCCACGGTCCGTGGGAACGGCAGTTCAGGACACGTGGCCAACGTCTCCAAGAATGATGCACTCGTATCGAGAATGCGGGCGACTAGATCAAACGAGACTCGGGACATATCGTCATCGGGCCGATGATGAAAGAAACGGCCAGCCACACAATTGGGCCGGATGAGAAATGCGCTGGGGATGCCGGCCGCAACAAACGGAAAATGATCCGCATAGGGGTTCACGGCCCGCCGCGGCGCGACCCACAGATCACGTTCCTCGAATCGCGCCACCAACCAATCGGCCATCGCATCCGAGCCGTTGACAATCAGATCGGTCCAGCCCATGTGGGAGCCAATCGAGTCGATATTCCACATGAACCGCGTGTATTGCTGAACTGCTTCGCGATGGCGTCGCACGTAGACGGCGCTGCCAACCGACAACTGCTCTTCAGCCCCAAAGCTGATCAATCGTATGCCGCGTTGACGACGTTGGCCCGCCAACACGCGCGCTAGTTCCAGCACGGCGATCACTCCCGTCCCGTTGTCATCCGCGCCGATCGAATCGGCCTGCGTGTCATGGTGTCCGCCAACCACGATCCATTCGTCGCCGTCTCCGGGCAGGTCGATGATGACATTGCTGGATTCACTATCACGCATGCCCCCATGCACCGTCAGCCGTGCCGCCGTGGCTCCGTCCGTATGCCACTGCCACGCGTCTTGATAGGCGACGTTAACCGTTGGCAAGGCGCCAATCGCGCGTGTGTATTCGGGGAACATACCATCGGCCAGGGGTACGCTGCCCGGATAGCGAATATCCACAAACATCAGAAATGCCGGCTCGGCGGCAATCAAGCGTCGATAGTGTTCGCGCGATTCGATGTGGCTCCCCAGATGGACAACGGCACGCCCCTTAAGATGCCCCAAGTCAGGGCGGCGGTACTCGGTTGGCGCTTCAAAAAAAACCAGCGGCGCTTCGACCGGCACTCCCCCCGTGCCAGGCGTATTACTGAACAGAGAGCACGGGAACGATTTCCACACGCCCCCCATCTGAATCTCGACCCGTTCGGCTGTCACATCGCGCTGCCGCACGGGAAACGGCTCGATTCGCACCTCCGCGCCACACCGGCGCCCCTCGTCGGCGATGTAGGCGGCGGCGCTCCGCTCTCCCTCCCCGCCAGCCAGCCGTACGCCAATTTCCTCCGTCAAGACCCGCAAGTGCCGCCGTAGATTCTCGGCCGAAACCGCGCTCGCTCCCCCCATAGTATGCCCCTCAACTTGTCGGAACCGCGTGCCATTACACCTAAGGCGTGAGAAACCTTATCATAGAGGGAATCCCTTGGCTATTGGATCGAGGCCACGGTGCCAGTACAGCGCTCCATTGCCAGGGTCGAACCGTTTACAAACCCGGCATCGCCAAGGACAACTTCATGATCCGTTCTCTGCAGATCCGTCGCGAGCTTACCGATGCCGAACAGAAGCAACTCTTTGAATGGGAGCCCGATGTCTTCCGTGGCGACGAGTACGGATTGCAGTGGCGGCCGGCGGACGTCCACATCGTCGGTTATCTGGATGATGCACCGATCAGCCATGTTGGTATGGTCACCCACCATGTCAAGGTTGGCAAGCAACACTGCTATGTGGGCGGCGTTGGCGGTGTGATCACCGTTAAGTCTCATCAAAAGCAAGGCTGGGCCGCCGCATGTCTCGAGCGGGCGCGCGAGACCCTCATCGAGGAATTCGCTGTCGACTACGGTTTTCTATTTTGCCAAGATCGGTTCGTCCCATTCTACGGCAGCCTCGGCTGGCGCCTGCTCCCTGACAAGGTCACGATTGATCAACCACAAGGCAAAGTCCTCGCACCGGTCCACTCCATGGTGCTCGAATTCGACAAACCATGGCCGGATGGCCCGGTCGATATCGAGAGCCTTCCCTGGTAGCCCTATCGGGCAACGCCCTTGTCCATACCAACATTTCCGGAGTCGGCATCCGTGCGGCCGCATCGGTCTTTTGTGGGCCAACGGTCCCACGGTTTACATAGCCCAGGCAGAATGCCTGGGAATTTGTCTCGTTGATATCATGAGGGCCAAGGGCCCGACCGTTTGTAGATCCCCCCATCAGAGGGCCGGGCCGTTGGCCCTAACGGTTCTCGGACATCCTTTTACCCAGTCCGATGGACTGGGCTATGCAAACGGCGGGGCTTTGCCCCTCGGGGGACGAACCGGGGAC